>CAZWLZ010000209.1:0-4214 GCA_964634505.1 uncultured bacterium
TTGGTATTTGTGAGCGATTTTCATCACACTGCGACTACGAATCGAACTTTGATATTTTAAACGACTTTGAATATAGCCATTTTTTAACATCCAATCGACTATAACTCCTTCTCTCAAGGCTCTTTCACAAATTACAATAGATTCTAATTGTAATAATTTCATGGCTTCAACTAAAATGGTTGCACCTGCGATAATTATTTCTCCTCTTTTTTCGTTCATTCCTTCTACCGCAAACCTTTGGGCATTGGTCATTTGAACGAATTGAGCTAATAAGATTTCTAAATCTGCTAATTTTAATTGATAACCATTGAGTAAAGAAGGTTCAAAACCATTAGTGGCGATCGCCTGAATAATTGCTAAAGTTTGAATTGTGCCTGAAGTACCCACCAAAGTGAGGGTTTCGTCTGGTTTAAGATAAGATTTTAATTCCTCAATAGGGCGTTCTAACATACCTTTAATATAACGTTGCAGGGTCAAAAATTCTTGCTCAGAAATAGGATCAGTGGTGATAAAATCTTGAGTTAGTCTGACTGCACCTACTTTGGTACTGCTTAAAAAGCGAGGTTGTTTTTGATCTGCTAAAATTAATTCTGTTGAACCGCCACCAATATCAATTAAAATATGGGGGTTATCGTTAAAATCCATACTAGAAACTACACCCAAGTAAATTCGTCTAGCTTCTTCTTGCCCAGAAATTAAATTAACGACGATGCCTAATTCTGCTTCAATGCGATTTAAAAAATCTTGTCCGTTAGGGGCTTCTCTCGTGGCACTGGTAGCGACGGCAATAATATCGATCGCCTCAAAACTTTTTGCTAACTCTTTACATCTTTTTAAAGCCGCTAAAGAGCGATTCATGGCTTCTTCTGTCAATTTTCCTGTATCCTTATGGCGATCTCCAAGTCTTACAGTTTCTTTTTCTCTGGTAATAATACTAAAGGAAGGTATTTCGGCATTAATTTTAACTATCACCATGTGAATAGAATTAGTGCCAATATCGATAGCAGCGAGAATACAATCATTTAACATGGAAATAGGGTTTTAAGAAGGTGTTAGGGTTAGGGTATTAGGGTGTTGGGGTGATAGGATGATAGGGTGATAGGGTGTTAGGGTATTAGGGTGATAGGTTTTTTAAGAAAAGAAATAAAATAAAATTACCTCAAAACTTGAAAAACCTAGATTTTTTTTTTTAACTAGCCTATTCCCCATTACCTACTACCTACTACCTACTACCTATTAAATTAATAAGCGTCTTGTAACTCGTAAAAATCGGGAGAAATATAGTCCTTGCGTAAAGGATAACCAACCCAATCTTCGGGCATTAAAATGCGTTTTAAATTGGGATGATTTTCGTAGATGATACCATACATATCAAAACTTTCACGCTCTTGCCAATCGGCGGCTTTCCATATCCAATACACAGAAGGCACTTTAGGATTTTGGCGATCGAGATATACTTTAAGCCTAACTTCTTCAGGTTTAGTTACATTATCACTCAATTTCACTAAATGATAAAAACTGACTAAATCTTTACCTGCCCCCAAATCATAAGCCCCTTGACATTGAAGATAATTAAAACCATAAGCAAATAAAGCAGTAGCAATAGGAATTAAATAATCAGGTTCAACTTTAATTAACTCTACACCTGAATGATCAACAGCTAAGGAATTATGATCAAAACCATTATCAGTCAACCAAGTAGAAACAACACCAGCTTTAATAATATCTTTTTCTTCGGTGTTTACGGGATTATTTTCAGAATTATTAGTTGCTTCTGTCACCATTTAACTCCTGCTTTTGTGCTTGTAAATTTTCTAATTTAGTAGGATTAACTTCCATGCCTGTCGATTCTGCCAACTCCAAAGGAGATTGATAACGAGCTTCATCACGCAAATATTTTCCCGTTAAAATAGGTTCAACTACTTTTAAATTATGAGTTGTACTATAATAGCGATGTGATTGTTGTCTAATTGTACCTCTTTCTTGAATAGATTCATTAGCCACTTTTTTACGCAACTTAATGACTGCATCAAAAATTGCTTCAGGGCGAGGAGGACAACCCGGTATATAAACATCAACGGGAATTAATTTATCAACGCCTCTAACGGCTGTAGTGGAGTCACTACTAAACATTCCGCCTGTAATGGTACAAGCTCCCATGGCAATGACGTATTTAGGTTCGGGCATTTCTTCATATAAACGAACTAAAGCAGGTGCCATCTTCATGGTAACTGTTCCAGCAACGATGATTAAATCAGCTTGTCTGGGGCTAGAACGAGGAACAAGTCCAAAACGATCAAAATCGAACCTAGAACCTAGTAAAGCGGCAAATTCGATAAAACAACAAGCAGTTCCATAGAGTAAAGGCCATAAACTAGAAAGTCTCGCCCAATTATGCAAGTCATCAAGAGTAGTTAAAATAATATTTTCTGATAAATCTTGCGTAACTTGATTTCTCTCCATGGGGTTGAGAATTTTCTCTTGAGATAATTCTTTTAATGTAGCTAAATCTGTCATATTAGAACTCATAAATTATTAAGTTAATTGTTAATTAGAATGAATTATCGCTTTAATATAGATAAATTACTATAAAAGTAGGATAATTTATAGATTATTTCCTATGGACTATTTAGGACCATTCTAAAGCCCCTTTTCGCCAAGCATAAACTAAAGCGATGATTAGGATAGCGATAAAAACTAAAGCCTCAATAAAAGCAAATAAACCCAAAGTATTAAAAGCCACTGCCCAAGGATATAAAAAGACAGTTTCTACATCAAAAACGACAAAAACTAGGGCAAACATATAATAGCGAATATTAAATTGAATCCAAGCACCGCCAATAGGTTCCATGCCAGATTCATAAGTGGTACGTCTTTCGGGACCTCCGCCTTTAGGACGTAACAATTTAGATGCAGTTAAAGCTAATATAGGTACTGAACTGCTGACAATTAAAAAACCTAATAAGTATTCGTAGCCATGTAAGACAAACACAATCTTAACTTTATCCTTAATTTATTAATTTTGACTTAATTATAAGAGTTTTAGGCTATTTATGTAAATAATTTTATCTTGTTTTGATTATTTTTTTAGGGAAGACAAGGAGAATAAGGTATATTTCTTTTATTTTCAAATTCATCATGAAACTTTTGAGGATATTACGTTAGAATTTTCAAAAAGTACACAAAAGCTGGACATAAAATTAAATACAATGTTTTCAATACAAAAAAGTTATACTCAAGCAAGAGAAAATTTAGCAAGTCTGCTTAATCAAGTAGAAGATGATAATACCATTGCTGTGATTAAACGTCGAGGTCATAAAGATATAGCTTTGTTAACGGCAGATGAATTATCTAGTTTGTTAGAAACGGTATATTTATTCAGGTCGCCCCTTAATGCTAAACGTTTATTGGATGCTTTAGCTGAATCGAAACAATGGGATAAAGAAACTCCTCCGTTGCCTCACAATTTGGATGAGTTATGTAAGGAGTTGAATATTGACAGATAAAAAGAAAAAAAATCAGAAAAAAGAAGCATAATTGATTAAAAATGAGTTGCCGCCCAGCTATTCTCGCTATCCTGTATTTAATGTCCATTTTCGAGAAGATTTAGCTTGGTGGTATCGCACAGACAAACAAAAAGCTAATAAAATTCTTGAGTTAATTGAAGCGATTATAAAATCACCATTTGTAGGAATTGGCAAACCTGAACCTCTCAAACATTTGGATGCTGATACCTGGTCTCGTAGAATTGATTTAGAACATAGATTGATTTATCGTGTCAGAGAGAAGCGTATTGATTTTTTACAAGCTCGTTATCATTACGAAAATTAAATTATTTGCAAGTTTCTATATTCTAGCAATCATCAATTAGTAATGACTAATCACCAATTACTGATAATGTTGATCTTGTTTATTTCGTTATAAATTTTACTATAATTTTTATGTTGGATAAATAAAAAATTATCATGGCAAATGAACAACAATTAGCTTTACTAAGAAGTAGTGTTACAGAATGGAATAAATGGCGAGAAAATAATCCTTATGTTGAAATTAATTTAACAGATGCCAACCTCTATTGTGCCAACCTCTATTGTGCCAACTTCTATTGTGCCAACCTCGAATCTGCCACCCTCGAATCTGCCACCCTCGAATCTGCCACCCTCGAATCTGCCAACCTCGAATCTGCCAACCTCGAATCTGCCAACCTCGAATCT
>CAZWLZ010000209.1:4314-6594 GCA_964634505.1 uncultured bacterium
CTGCCAACCTCGAATCTGCCAACCTCGAATCTGCCAACCTCGAATCTGCCAACCTCGAATCTGCCAACCTGTTTCGATGTCAAGCATTGAATACTGACTTTAGCAAAGCTAATTTAACAGGTGCTTGTATTGAAGATTGGCATATTAATGGGCAAACCAATTTTGATGATGTCATTTGTGATTATATTTATCTTAAATATGATTGGGAATCAGAAAAATTTTTAGAACGTCGTCCTTCCGATGAAAGTAAAATATTTGCACCAGGTGACTTTAAACGATTAATAGAAAAAGCTAAAGAAACCGTTGATTTAATTTTTAATCAAGGCATTGATTGGAGTGCCTTTTTAAACTCTTTTAATAATTTACGAATAGAAGATGGTTATCAGGATTTAGGAGTTAAAGCGATTGAACAGAAAGATGATGGTACTTTTGTCGTTAGATTAAATACCACTAATATTAATCAGGTAGATAAAGGAGAGCTAGAAAAATCTTTTTGGAAATATTATCAACCTATTTTAGAAGCAAAAGAAGATCAGATTAAATTTTTACAAGATGATATTAAAGCAAGAGAGAATAAAGAGAATATTTTGTTAAACGTGATTAAAACAATGGCTGAAAAAGAGAATCAAATCAATATTGTTAATCAAATTCATTCAGGTAATGGCGATAATGTTGGTAACAATAAAAAGGTCAATAATAGTTAAAATGAAAAAAATATTTAAGGGATAATATGAGCAGAAGAACTTTAGGTAAAGCTAAACCGATAAAAAGAGTAAAAAAATTAAGTCACCCAAGAGGCTATGAGGTGTTAAGAAAAATAAAAGCTGAAAATTTTTTAATTGAAGATGAACAACAAAATATTAAGAATGATTTAATTACAAATATCAAGAAAGATTTTGATACAAATTTAAAATTGATAGAAGAAAAATATCAACGTGCTTTAACGGAGGTAACGCAACGATATAACTTAGAATTAGCAGAAAAAGAGAAACAAATAGACTATTATCGTGTAGAAAGTAACTACATATTAAGTATGGCTAATAATGCCGCTTCAATCTCTGTAAAGAATTTAACATCAATTGAGAAAAAATATGAAGAACTTTTAGCATCTAAAGAAAAACAAATAGCTATGCAACAGCAGGAAATTGATTATTTAAGAAAACAAATTTTAATGTTAGAGAATTTTCCTATTACTCCTCAAATTGACGAAAATAATCAATGATTTTCTAGGCAAAATAGGGATAATTATGGAAGATAGCGAATACTTAAAGTTTCTTAAAGAAAGCTATGAAAATCAGATCAATTCTTTAAAAAAAACTGTTGAAGATCAGAAAACAAGTTATGAAAATCTGATAAATTTACTTGAAAAACATCAAGCACAACAATTACAGCAACAAGAGAAACAAAATGATTTATATGAAAGAATAATTGAATCTAAAGATTTTACTATTGAAACCCTAGAAAAAGAAATAAATTCATTAAAAACACTAATTGATCAGAAAAATAACATAATACAAATTAATCAATATAACTCTAATACTAATCAACAACATTTAGGTAGTGGTGATAATGTTGGTAAAAATAAAAATTACAATAACATTTAAAATTAAGAAAATTAAGAATATTACGTTACTCTTTTTAAAGAATACAGAAACACTGGACATAAAATTAACTAAAATGTTTTCAATTCGTGATCTACAAGATGCCTACTATTATGATTTAATATGATATTTAACAAATATTTAACCGATTATGATTAATAATTTTATTCCACCAAATCGTTTTTTTCCTTATTTAACTTGGTCTGAAATTGAGGCGATGCCGAATAAGTCTAATGTGGTTATTATTCAACCGATTGGGGCGATCGAACAGCATGGTTATCATTTACCGTTGATTGTTGATTCTGCTATTAGTATGGGGGTTTTAGGTAAGGCTTTAAGTCAATTAGAGACGACTATTCCTGCTTTTGCTTTGCCTTGTTTATATTATGGTAAATCTAATGAACATTGGCATTTCCCCGGTACGATTACTTTATCTGCTCAAACTTTATTAGCGATTTTAAAAGAAGTGGGTGAGAGTATTTATCGTGCTGGTTTTCGTAAGTTAATTTTAATGAATTCTCATGGCGGCCAACCTCAAATTATGGAAATTATTGCTAGAGATTTACATCAACAATATAATGATTTTCAGGTTTTTCCGTTATTTACTTGGCGATCGCCAAATGTTTCAGCAGAATTATTGAGTAAAGAAGAGTTGGAGTTTGGTATCCATGCGGGGGAT
>CAZWLZ010000210.1:0-6591 GCA_964634505.1 uncultured bacterium
TGTAGAAGTGTTTTGAAATGCTTGGGTGTTAGGGAATTGTTAATTTTTATATTTTACGTCATCATTAAAAATCTTAAGTAAGTCATTATCACCAATTAGGTATTACTCGAAAAACTGAGTGATATAATGGAGATCGCCATTATGTCACCAGAGACTTAATTAAAAATTAGCAAAAAATGAGATAAAGGTTTAGAATTTTCTTAAATAGCCTACTCTTTGATATATATTAAAGAATTAGCTTAACTTAAGATTGATCGATACACTAAGAATCCTCACCCTTGAAGTTAACAAGAGTATCAACAAAATAACCTTTTTCTTGTTTCAAAATGAGTCGTAAATTTTGGATTATTATTTTAATTTCGTTAATTAATTCCTTGAGTTTGACAATACTAATCCCTGTAATTTACGTTTATGGGAAAAAATTTGGACTTAATGACTTACAAACCAGTTTTCTTTTTTCCATTTATTCTTTAGCTCAATTTTTTGCCACTCCTATTATCGGCAGTCTTTCCGATCGCCATGGACGAAAACCTTTATTAATCATCAGTTTAGCTGGAACAGTAATCGCTAATATTATGGCGGGGACAACTTCTAGTGCTGGGATTTTATTCTTTGCCCGTTTTCTTGATGGCATTACTGGCGGAAACGTATCCGTTGCCCAAGCAGTATTAGCAGACGTTACAACCCCCGAAAATAGGACTAAAGCCTTCGGCATTAATGGTGCAGCCTTTGGATTTGGCTTTGTTTTAGGGCCAGTAATTAGTTTATTAGCCGCAAAAAATTCTCTAGGGACATCTTTTATCGTATCAGGATTAATTGCCTTAATAGCACTCTTAATTACCATCTTTTCTTTACCTGAAACCCTTTCTGTAGAAAATAGAAAACATCAAAAAATCTTAAATTGGGATTCATTCAATCTATTGAAAGGTTTTTTCATTCCCAAAATAGGAATATTATTATTCATTAATTTTTGTATCGGTACAACATTCACCATCTTTACCTATGGATTTCAACCTTATTTTCTTGAAGCGTTACATCAAAGCAATGAAGCCTTAATTTTAATGTTTCTACTGTTTGGAGTAGTGGGTATTATCATGCAAACTGGAGGATTAATTTTACTAAATCGTAAACTCACTTTAGTTCAAATATTATTTCTAGGTATCTTAATGCGTAGTTTATCTTTTGTGTTAATGCCTATTTGGGTTAATGTCATTTATTTTGTAAGTGTTACGATCATTTTTTCCCTATTTAATTCCTTCGTGCAACCAGCCGTCAATAGTTTGATTTCTCTGAATACTAAACCAGAAAATCAAGGAATGGCCTTTGGTTTAAATATTTCTTATCTTAGTGCTGCCAATGCGATCGGGCCGGTTATAGCTGGATTATTAATCGTTCAGTCAAATCCTCTTAGTTTTGGCTATCCTTTATATTTATCAGGTATTTTAACTTTTTTAGTCTTAGGATTAGCCTTTGTTACTCGTGATCAATATGGAAAGGTTTAAGACTTTTTTAATAAATTTAGTCGGGTTAAATTTTAGAATGAATTATCATAATAACAACACCTAGTGATAAAATCATCCCAAGAAAAACTTTGAATAATATTGGTTGTAATTGATTCCATGCTTGACTACCACCATTGGGGGCTGAACCCGAAAAAGCATAAGCGAACATTAACAAAAAAAGAGCAAAAATACAAGCAAATAGGGCTAACATCCCTATTAAAGCTAGGAATGAAGCAATAACACTAAGTTTGAATATTAAAGAAATAATAACAGTGCCTAATACTCCTATTATAATAATCGGTGAGCAAAAAAGAAGATAAGGACCAATATAGAAATATACTGATTTGATTGATTTCATGGTAATCGTTAAGAAGTTAAGCTAATATGTGATTTCTTAAGTATATTTTAATAAAAATTAACATGAAGTGATAAATTTTACTAATCATGGCCTTTAACAATTTTGTTGTTTTTCCTACTCGTTAAATAGTAAGATCGCTATTTTGCACAAAATCAATAATTTTTGTTCTTAACTTCTAACAAATGATTATATATAAAATATCTTATGGCGATCGCCATCAAACTAAAGTATTTTCCAAATCTGTCTTAAATTTGTTTTCTTTGTTGTAATTGTAAAACGGCACGGCTGTTATCAAATAAGTATCGGTATCAATTTTGATAGTCTTTTGTTTATTTCTAATTTTTTGCAAAAAGTCTTCTTTCCATTGATCATGCCCTTTTAAAAATTCACCTTTTGGCTCAATGAAAACTTGAAAAGTTATTTGTTCTTGGTTACGTTGCTTACAGAAAAGCAAAAAATCAGGTTCAAAAGCTCTGCCAAGTTGATCGAAGATTTTAATTTCTCTTTCGTTTCGGATTAGGTAAATATTTTCAAACTTCTTATTTAATCCTTCAAAGCGTCGGGCAAAAAGTTCTATAAATTTCTTTTCTTCACTTGTGCCGAAGTTAGCATTATAAACATACCAAGCCTCTTTGGCTACCAAAGTTTCTTGTCCGTTTGCTCGTTCGCTATCTCGGCAAACTTTGATTTCTTTGTCTTTAAAAACTTGATGTATCGGTTGCTTAATATAGTCTGAACCTTCGTATTCAGTTGAATTGCTCTTTATATCTGCTTCAATAGTCTGTAAAAGTCCATTTAGAGCTTGTAGGTAGTCAAAATAGCTTATCTCTTTTAGTCGATTGATTGTTCCATTAAAGGTAATTTCTAATCCCCCTAAATAATCGATACTATCAATAAACTTAGAAAGTGAATCTATATTTGGGAAGTAATGCAATAGATGATCAAAGTAAAAAAAAGGATTTTGACTTAAGGCAAAGCGAATTATGTGTTTGGGAATATCTGAAAGTTGAACATCAACGGATTTAATATTATCTGAATCTATTTCAGTTGTTTCCCATTCTGTAAAAGCTATAGACATTTTGCCCACTCCTGAAGATAAGGTATGGCGATAATTAGTTTTCTTTACTCCTAAGTCAGCAAAAGATTTAATGTTGTCAAAACTTTTGGGAATTTTTTTATTATAAAAAACCAATCCATCTCGATAAAAATCTGTTTTTTTAAAGTCTAATTTTAAAGTGAGTTTTTTAGTTACAAAGTTTTCCTCATCTTCATAAATACCTGAATCTACAAGAGCTTTTTTTAATTCAGAAATATAACGGCTATCTTCTTTGGTGTGATAATACAAATCCTCCAAAATTTTTAAATCGTTAGAAATATCATCATCAAACTTTCGGATATATTTATCTTGGCCTTCTTCTAAAATAAAGGGATAATATCTCGCACCACGTCCAATTAACTGAGCTTCGGCAAGGGTTGTTTTTCCTGTCTTACCATCTTTCCCATCTCTACCTTCATAGAGGCGAACAATATCAAACAAATTCAAAACGTCCCAACCTTCATTTAATTTCTGAACGGCAAAAACGGCACGGATGGGATTATTTTCATCTTCTAAGGTATTTAGCAATAGTTGATTTTTTTCAGTTTCTGCATCATTGTTAGCACTTAAACAGTTTTCAAATTTGAAATTAGCTTGTATTCTTTTTACTATTTCATTAGTTGAAATGCCTTTAGTTTCAAAGAATTTAAAAGCTTTTTGAATTATTAAAACGGTAGCTGTTTTTTTAATTTTATCCACTATTGCTACTGAAAAATCATCAATCAGTTTATGAAAATTATTTTTATTTTGTTCTGATTCTTTGATCGTCTTTTTAGCTTTAAATAGAATTACTGGTTTCAAATTAATATTGTTTGAAGTTGCTAATTCTTGACGATATAAGTTTAAAATTAATGCTTGAATTATCCTGTCTTGCTCGTCATATAAAGAACGAATTAGGTTAATTTCTTTAGAATACTTATCAATACGAAATTGAGCAAGATCATATTTAAAAATTACTTTGTCTTGATAATGATTGATTAATTCTTTTGTGTCCGTTTCAATGGTGGCAGTAAATTCAAGTAGGATATTGTCAAAATTGGAATCGTGAATTTTTTTTACTGTGTCTTCCCAACTACCAAACATATTGCCTGATTTTGTTCCAGCTACCAAGTGGTGAGCTTCATCGGCAATCAAGACAATTTTTTTATCTTTAAAATCTTCGTAAGTTATACTGTTTTCTTTGGTGTTATTTAGGTCAATATGAAGCTGTTGAATAGTAGTAAACTTTAAGTTTATATTCTGATTGTCTGCTTCTTCAAAGTTATCAATTTCTTTGATTAGCACTTCTTTTCCTTCAATCACAATTTTATTATTGAACAAA
The DNA here is from genome assembly GCA_964634505.1 of uncultured bacterium. Classification (GTDB taxonomy): domain Bacteria; phylum Cyanobacteriota; class Cyanobacteriia; order Cyanobacteriales; family Cyanobacteriaceae; genus CAZWLZ01. The sequence continues at coordinate 4,278 of CAZWLZ010000210.1, forward strand.
TATTTTGAAGTTTGCGGATTCAAAAAGTTGTCTTTGGTTTTCTGAATGATATTGTTACTATTTACGAAAAATAAAAAGTTACGATAACCTTTTTGGTAAAGGTGCAACATTAAACCAGCCATTATTAAGGTTTTGCCGCTACCTGTTGCCATATTGTAAAGCAAGTGAAACGGTCTTTTTGGTTTGCCTTCAAAATCTTCTGAATCGCAAAGGATAAATCGCTGAAACGCTTCTTGCTGATAAGGACGCTGACCAAATTTGAGATTGTCGCTTATGTGATTAGGAACGGTAACTCGAGCAATTTCTCTTTTACCAAACTCCTGTAATAATTTGTCATATAAAAACACTATTTGCTTACTCCGTTATTTGGTAAAAATCTTTAGTTACGTTCTTTTCTTCTTCGGTACAGGCAAAATCAGTATCATTGAGTGAAGAAAGATTTACATACAATTGGTTTTTGTCTAATAGTTCGCAAAGGTGTTGTTTTTGCTGTGTTAGTCTCAAAGTTTTAAATTCTTCTAAATGTTCGTCTTGCTTTTTAATGTCCACATTGTAATTAAGGAAACTTTTGGCTTTCATTTCTTCCCAAATTAATAAAAGTGTTTCTGTGTCTTTAGCTTCTTCAATCTGCTCAATAAATGTTTGATTGTATTTTTTTAGTTCGAGATAAATAAAATCTCCACCGCCTTGCCAATTTACTGCTTTTGAAATACTGCCTTGTTCACCTTCAATTACTTTCTTTAGACGAGCAACTGTTACATTTTCAATATAATCCATTTGCTCTGTTGTTATAAATTGTCTCCCCATTTTCATTGCAACTGCTGCCGTTGTTCCACTACCTGCAAAAAAATCTAATACAATATCGTTTTCACTTGTGCCAATGTGTATAATTCTTTCAAGTAGTCTTTCTGGCTTTGGTGTTGCAAAATCACTTTCATCTAAAATAGCTGTTATCTCTTTTCTTGCATCTTGATTATGAGAAACTTCTGAATAATCCCAAATTGTTTGCGGTGGTGTTCCATCTTGTACTTCAGATAGAAACCTTTTTATTGAGGGAACAGCATCACCATTTGTCCCAAAATAGATTCTGTTCTCTGCTAATAGCTTCTCATAATTTTCTTTTGAGGTTCTCCAACATCTACTTTTAGGTGGATTAACAACTCTACCCGAAGGTATTATAATTGGATAATCATAATTTTTAGAATATGTTTTCACTGAAAAGTCACTTGATTTCCAAAGTCCACGAGGGTCATTATCAATATTTTTATATCGTTTGTTTGCTTCTTCTGTTCTTGGAATTAGATTTGGTTTGAAAGAATCTTTATTGTTTGCAAATATCAAAATATGATCGTGCATATCTGAAAAGTATTTGGCATCATTCTGTGGTGAATACTTTTTCTTCCATATCACATTAGCTACAAAATTCTCTCTGCCAAAAATATCATCAGCTAAAATCTTATAATAGTGTGCTTCTCCGTCATCAAGATTTACCCATATACTCCCGTTTTTTGATAAAAGTTGTTTTGCAACTTCAAGTCTATTTTTCATAAAAGTCAACCAAGTAGAATGGTTAAAACTATCGTTATATTTAAAGCCATCATTGCCCGTGTTGTATGGCGGATCGATGTAAATCAGCTTTACTTTTCCTGCAAATTCTTTTTTTAATGTATGAAGTGCTAAAAGGTTATTTCCTTTGATAATCAAATTATCGGTTATAGTACCGTTTTCCTTTCGGTTAAATTGATCAAGAGGTTTTTCCCCGTCCTTATCAATGCGTTTGGCGTTAGTTAAAACTTTCGGTTCTAATAGTTGGGTAATTTCATCCTGTGCTAAAATTTCATTAAAAAATATTTCTTCTCTTTTATCTTCTTCACGGCTTTGTCCGCCTTCTAAAATGCAATCCTTAAAAGGCCATACCAAAGCTACTTCATTGCGTTGCTTTAGATATTGTCCATCAATAGTTAAGCCCACTTTATTTTTATATTTAGTGTAGCTATCATTTAAGTAATTTTTTTGCTCTAAAAACTGTACAAATAAATTTTGATTAAAAACTAAAATGTCTTTTACTTTTATAAAAAACTTGTTTTTCAGTTCAGCATTATCAAGCAACAACCCAATTAATTCCTCATCAAAATTTTGTGCTTTATTCAACACTACCCACTTTTTTAATTCGCCGTTATCAGTAACGAAGTTGGGTTCTTTTTTTAGTTGTTGCTCTAACGTTTGGTATAGTTTCATTCGCCCTTAAATGCTCGAATTATTTTTGTACATAGCTCAAGATTATAGAATGCTATCTTGTATAGCAACGGACAGG
>CAZWLZ010000211.1:0-6575 GCA_964634505.1 uncultured bacterium
CACTGTTTAACAGTTTGATCATAACTACCACTAACTAAAATATTATAATTTGAGAAAATTTCCACCCCGTGAATCGAACCAAGATGACCACTAATTGTCTTCTCTAAATTTAACATTAATTGATTATTTTTATCAGGTAATAAAGACCAAACTTTAATATTTTTATCTAAACTTCCAGTCACGATAAAATTTTGATAATCATTAACATTGTTTAAACTATTTTGATTAATATTTACTGTTAGTAATCCCTGAGAAGAAGCCACTACACTATCAATTAAAATACCGTCTTTTATTGACCAAATTTTTAAAGTTTGATCCCAACTGGTAGTGACTAAAAATTGTTTATCTTCACTAATCGCTAATCCTGTTACTGCTTGTTTATGAGCAGAAATAAGATGCAAGGATTTCCAACTAATACTAATTGGTTTTTCTTCTACTATTAATTTTTGAGCTGATTCATAAAATATCTTATTGTCAAGAAAATCATCTTTTTGATCATAAAAATTTTCCTGTTTTATGTCTCCTAATTGTTTTTCAAAATTGTTAATTTTTTGTTCTAATTTAACGATTTTTTCTTGATTAAGATTTTCATTAATATAGTCAATAATATCATTGATAGATTGATGTAAAATTCCTAAATCTTTTTGTAAAGCACTAATATAATTATTATTAGAAAGTTTTAAATTACTAATATTTATTTCCGGGTTTTTAATATTGTTTGCTTCATTTATTGATAAGTTTACATTTCCTTTAATTTGATTAACTGTTTCTAAAAATTTACGCAATTGAATTTTTAAAGCTGTCGCAATACGAGTACGATTTCTTTTATCTAATTGAAAACGATTAATAAGATTAAAGATTAAAGAAAGATATAAAAAGAAACCAAAAATAATAAAATTGCCACTAATTAACAAAATAATGAAACCAATAAAAGTTAGAAATAAAATAATAATTTCAGAGATATTTAAAATAGAAAACATATAAGTAATGAATATTAATAAAAATTATAAATAACTATAATCCTAAAACAGTTTTAGCAATATTAAAATAAATTAAAACTCCAATAACGTCAACTGCTGTACTAATAAAAGGGCCAGACATCAAAGCGGGATCTAATCCTAAAGATCGAAATAAAAACGGTAATGCTGAACCTGAAATAGAAGCTAACACAGAAATAGCTACTAAACTAATACCAACGGAAATGGCCACCGCAAAACTACGCTCTGTTTGAGGTAATAAATAAGCCCAAATTGTGGCTAAAGTGCCTAAAATTAAACCTAATAATAATCCAGCTAATGCTTCTCTGAATACTACCCTAGCTGGTCCTAAATCATCAATGTCTTTTGTACTTAAACCTCTAATAATTACCGTGGAGGATTGAGTGCCAATATTGCCTCCAGTACCTATTAAAAGAGGGATAAAAGCAGCCAAAATTGACATTTTCTTTAAAAGTTCCCCTTGAGCTCCAATGATACTGCCAGTGATAGAATTAGTTAATAATAAGATTAATAACCAAACAACTCTTTTTCTAGCTACTACAAATAAATTAGTTTGAAAATAATTATCGCCGTCAGATTGTACTGCACCTAAAGCATAAATATCTTCTGTGGCTTCTTTTTCAATAATATCGATAACATCATCAACGGTTACAATCCCCACTAAGCGTTGTTCACGATCAACTACGGGTACAGCTAAAAAGTCGTAACGCTGGATGATTCGGGATACTTCTTCTTGATCCATTTCTGTGGTTACATAAACTACATCTCTGGTGATAATTTCACTTAAATATTTTTCGGGTGAAGTTATTACTAAATCTCTTAGGGACACAATACCTGTTAAATGTCTGGAGGCATCAGTAACATAAAGATAGTAAATAAGTTCTGAAGCGTTAGCTAAATTACGAATTCTGACTAAAGTGTCTCCGATGGTTAAGGTTTCTTTTAAGGCTATATATTCAGGAGTCATAATTCTTCCTGCTGTGTCTTCTTCATAACCTAAAAGTAAACTGGTTGCTTGACGTTCAGCAGGGCTTAATTGTTCTATAATGCGACTGACAACACTAGCTGGTAATTCATCAAATAATCTAACTCGATCGTCTGGAGACATTTTATCAACAATATCTAAGACTTCTTGACGTTTAAATTTTTCGATCAAAGATTGTTGGACGCTAGAGTCAAGATGTTCATATACATCGATCGCCTCAGTTTTTGCTAAGAGACGAAAAGCGATCACTTGCATTGATTCAGGCAAATCTTCAATAGCCTCGGCAATATCTACAGGTTGCACGGGTATTAATAAGGCTTTAGCCCCTTTAAAATTTTTTTCTTCAATTAAAATCTGTAATTGGGAACGAACTAATTGTCTTAATTCGTGTCGAGAATTGGTTTGCACTGCAACATTAGTATTATTATCATTCACAAAATTAACCCCCTTAAATAAATAGAAATTTAATTAGTTTAGTTCATTTATTTTTTTATCTAATTTTCTAAAGCTGTAGAAAATAGAATCAACAAATTAAACTAACCATGATGCTGTGGCGATCGTTAAGACTTTAATACATTTTAGGCACAATAATAACAATTAAACCAAATTAAGTCTCTTTTTTGATCAAAAATATTTTACAAAAAAAAGAAATGTAAACTTTTTTTAAGCTAAACAGTGAAAAATTGATCAATGTGTGTTAGATTATTGGAAGTATTAGTTGAGATCCCATTCGATGACAGTGTTTGATTCCAGTATTGATAAGTTATTTCTTAGAAAGTATGGACCCGGCTTGTATCTTCGGTCTCAATGAAAATACAGCCTAAAAAATATTATTCGGAGATAATTTATGTCCATATATGTAGGAAATCTATCCTATGATGTAACAGAAGAAGACCTTAATAGCGTCTTTGCAGAATACGGTACTGTAACAAGAGTTAACTTACCTACTGACCGTGAAACTGGCCGTATGCGCGGTTTTGGTTTCGTAGAAATGTCCAATGAAGAACAAGAAGATAAAGCCATTGAAACTCTTGATGGTGCAGAGTGGATGGGAAGACAAATGAAGGTTAACAAAGCTAAACCTCGTGAAGATAGAGGTAACGGTGGAGGCGGTGGTGGCCGTAGTGGCGGCGGAAGAAGAAACTTTGCTGGTGGCGGCGGCAGAAACCGATATTAATTAAGGTTAAATTTTTTGACTTTGCTTTTTCCTAAAAAAAACAACATCTAAGAATATAAATTTGAGTGAGGTAAGCAAGTCTTACCTCATATTTTTTTTGGTTATATTTATCAAACACGAAACTATTAACCCCTTTTTAAAGAGGTTAATAGTGTATAAAAAATAGACTACTTAAACGAAAGCAAAATCAGCAGCAGTTAAAGTAGAAGTATTAACATTGCTTAAGATCGCAAAAGTTACATTCCCGATAGCAATATTATTGCCATTGAAAATTAAAGAATCAAAATTAATATTAGGATTTTGATTAGCAATACCAATTACATCAACACCTTGAGTAAAATCAGTTACTCGATTAGCAGTAGTAGGAATAGTATCGGTTAATAACCAAAATTGATCTGAACCAGCACCACCGACCATCGTATTAGAGCCACCTTTTGCTACAAAAAATTTATCATTACCATTACCGCCTAAAGCACGACCATTTTTGCCTAAGAAGAAAAGATCATCGCCATCGCCACCATTTAAACGAGAGCCATCGGCATCAGTAGCATCAAGGGAATCGTTACCAGTGCCACCAATCAGACTATCACCATCTCCAGCAAAAGCCCTATCTGTGCCGCTACCTAGATCAATACGGTTAAAACCAGTCACTGCTCCGCCGATTGGTACATCAACTTCATCATTACCAGCACCAGAAAATACCACATCATTAACACCATCAAAATCAACTCCTGCAAGAGTTTCATCGGCAGTATTAGAGCCAAAAACTAAATCACTATTTTGAATTAGATCAGCCTCTGGTACGATTAATAAAGATAATTGACCACCTTCAACTAAATTATCACGAGCTTCAACTGTACCATTACCATTGGTATCAATACCAGGATTGCTAATAATACTGCCATTTCTAATACTATGGGCTTGAACATCAAAAATAAATAAATCCCCCCCTTGGTTACCAAAAAGAGTAGAAACATCTACAATACCTGAAGATTCCCAGTTACCAATATCATTAGGCACGGGATCAGTTTGGCCAGTAGGTAAAGCAGTGCGATCAATTTGACCGATACGAAGTAAACTTTCTGCTGGATTTTCAATATTAGGATTAATACGCCAAATAGATGCTTCTTCTCCAGAGGTTGCACCAAATAGGTTTGCACTAATGGCACGATCTTCTTGTAAATAAATTAAACCATTATCAGCCCACTCTAAATTGTCTGGGCTACGAAGACCAAAATCTTTAACTAAAGGATTGGTTAAATCATTTCCATCATAAAGAATATTAAGTTCAGCATTAATTACATTATTGGCAAGGGTGCTAAAATCCACATCAACTATATAAGTAGTACCCCAAGTATCAGCACTATCAAAAATTCCCGTGCGTCCAGTGGAAGCAAAAACCATCTGAGAGCCATCATTTGGGTTAGTAGCAACGTCTTCAGGACGAGAAAATAAGAAGCCATCAACATTGAAAACTAAGGCATCTTGAGTTACTTGTCTAGCAAATCCTAAAGAATCATAACCGGGTAAAGTTCCAGTCTCATCATAAATATCGATTTCTACAAACTTACCATCAGTAGTATTTCCAGTCCCATTAAAGTCACGAGGATCAGTTAAATTAGCATCATTAGCAACCCAAACATATACTTTACCATTGGTTAAACCATTACGCTCTACGAAATTGATTTGACCATCGTTGTTATAATCAACTCCTTTTGTCCCTACATATAAATATAAGGGTGCTGGACCACGATCATCACCTAAGATAAAAGCTACTTTATTTGTTGTACCTGTGTCTAATTGAGTGGCACTTTCCCAAGCTCCCACACTGAACCAAGGTAATGCCCATAATTCATTGGTATTAACGTCTAAATCGAATTGTGTACCGTCACTGGTTTCTTCTCCTGCCAAAAAAACGTTATCTATGACACCTTTATTATTCCCAAACTCGTTAGCTGGGATTAGATTCGCTGCACAAAAACGATCAAGACCAAATTCTCCGTCAATAGTATCTAAGGGAGTTTGAGGGGTAACTTTTTGACCTGCACGATTGTAAATTGTATCGTAAGCAAGTCCAGAATCTGTAATTTCAAAAGTACGAATATCTACATCAAAATAAGAAATTCTTGCCCCTGTTAACTCTACTCCACTGGCAAAAGTGTAAGCATAAGTAGTATTACTATTAGTTTCATGGTTTACTAAAATTCTGACGGTGGTGTCATTTAATTTATAAGCCCCTGTGCCATCTAAAATACCGGGAGGTACATAGTCATTAATGGTTTCCCCTACGGTAAAAAGAGGCTGGGTAGTATAACCTTCTAATCCTTTAATTTGTGATGGTTCGGATGTTTGAAATGATTGATTAGTCATCTTTGCTTTTGAAAAATTAGAGTTTTCGTTAATAAATAATTAGTTAGTATTTATTTGGCGATCGCCAAATAAAACTTAAGGATTTTAGCTTTTGTTAATTTTTGTTACCAACTACTTTATGATTCTAATTTTTCAAAATTAAGTCTAGTTTGTTAATATATTATGCTTTGGTTAAGATTTTTCTCTTTTCTCTTTAAGGCTAAAAATGCAAAATAGATACGTTTTCCCCAGAGGTTACACTAATGGCGATCGCCTCTTCTAATCTTACCATAGCTTTTATGAGTTTAACGCTACCTACTCCCAATTCTGGGAAATTTTTTTAAATTTCTCAGGCTTAGTAAGCCCTTGAGGGCTAATCATGGCGAAAGCCATTACTAGAAAAAAAATCGCACCAAACATAAAACTGTGCAACAGGCATCCTGCCATTAATAAATCTATCTATTAAATTATTCCTGTTGGGTTTCGTTTTCTCAACCCAATCTATAAAATTGGCGCTCGCCCTTTACAAATATTGCCCTCTATATCAATCATTAATTGTTCAGCAAGCTGAAAATGGTTATCTTCTCGCACTTGATTAAAAATCTTGAGGTTTACTACCAAATCTAATTTTTGTTTCGCTTACAACAATATAATTATCTGCTAATTGATTACAGTATTTTCTTAATAATTTTTCTAATACTTCAATTTTAATTATTGATCTTTGATTTTGTAAACGTAACAAGATAACTCCTTTGTGAGGTCGTTTTTCTCTATATATTTTCTCGCCAAAATCCTTATCATTAGTAATTAAAATCCAATTCTCAATCAATACTTTTTTGATAATTTGTTCATCACTAATTCCTCTGGCTTCATCAAAAACGGAAAAAACCTCATAGCCTTCATTTCTTAACCATTTAGCTACTGTACTACCCGTACATTCATCCACTAAAAAACGCCTTTAGGCAACTTCTATTAAGGGCATAAATTGACTACTTTCTAAAGTTTTACTTGCAAAAAGTAAACAGGCTTGAATATCCTCGCTGGTTAATCCTTCATATTCTGCTAC
>CAZWLZ010000212.1:0-6554 GCA_964634505.1 uncultured bacterium
TAACTTAAATTTATTTCTCCAGACTCAACCAAAAGCCAGTTTTCCTTATCTTGTTTAAGAGTGGCAGGTTTAGCGATTGAAATTTCTTCACCTCTAAGACTTTGAATAAAATCGCCATGACAAATAAATAATTTTGACTTATTAATAAGTTGTAAAGTTTGAGAATTAAATACAGAAGCAGGGTCTAAAAAGAGGTAAAATTCACCCATATTACTACTAACAATATAATATTCTCCTGTGCGATACTCTTCAAATTTAACAATATTATTCCAAGTGCCATCAATAACATTATTGGTTGTTTCTTTTGTCATTCTTACTCTAATAGCATTTTTAAGTAAATTATTAGGATTTGCCCTATAAGATTGAGTTAAAATTGCTGATTCTGAATCATCTTTTTCTAAAGAAATTTCAGATTTTTGTTCTTCTACACTATTGACAAAATCGTTATTTTGTGTTAAGTTTTCAAACTCTACATTATTTTGATAAGGATTTGATTGTTGAGAGGGCGTATAATTTCTTTGAGATTCTATTTGACTGAAATTCGCTTCCAATTTAGAAAGTTGTCTCTCAAAATTAATTTGTAATTCTAAAATCTTGGCTTGTAATATTTTAATTTCTTCTTTTTTCGTCTTATTTTCAGTTTCTAGGGATTTTACTTTCTTTTGTTGTATTGATTGATGATCTACAAATTTATCATGTAAATTAAATAAGATGTAAGTTAATAACAGTAAACCAATTAACATTAACCCTAATAATATACTAATAATAATTAGAGGAAAATGTTTTTGTAAAAAATTTTCTTTAGTCTTTCTTTCTAAATTTTGATTTTGATTTTGAGTTTGATTTTGAGTTTGAGTTTGATTGGTTGCTGATATAGTTGGATAAGCCTTATCAATTTCCGTGATTTTATTTTTGAAAAAAGTGTTTAAGGAATCATACGTTTCTTTATCAAATTTTCCACAATCTTTATCAGTAGTTGTCTTTATAATGTTTAAAGGTATTTGTATTTTTTCACAAATTTCTGTTTTATCTAATTCATTATCTTTTAATAAATTAACTATTGAAGATAAAGTTAAATTGTTTTCGTCTGATGTTGTTGGTGAAATTTGATCATTAAGTTGAGTTAAAAAAGCTTGGTATTTTAATTTTTCATCTTTGTTAATAGAGGTATCTTGTAAAGTCGTTTTAATAATTTTGTCTATTTCAGTTTTTAAGTCTGTAAAATCATCAACAGTTTTGTTAAAAGACTTATTTTCTCCTTCTAAAATTTTTGTAGGATTTTTTTCACTTTCATTTTTTAATTGACTAAGTAAATTATTTTGATCAGGTTTTTCAGCGTTTTCTATGATATTTTGAGAAAATTTATCATATTTATCTTTTAAGTCTTTAATAGATTTTTCAATATCTGTTGGTGATTTAGTTTCAGTCTTTGAAGATTGAGCATTTTGAGCGATACCATATCCCATTAAAAAGAAAGGAAAGAAAAAACTTAACAGAAAAAAATTAATCAACTTATGAGTAAACATAAAAAACCTCTGAATTAAAAATAATTAAAATTGTAAAATACCCTTAAACAATAGACACCATTCCTTTTTATTAACTACAGAAACTTTAGCAGATTTAATAACACGAAATGTTTTATTCTGATTATCTTCAGAATCTCGTAACTCAAAAATAGCCTTAATTGTTTTTAAATTAGTATTTATTTTTAAATCTAAATCTGGTAATAAACAAGATTCTCCATTCTCCAACTCAATAATCCAATAATCACTTTGATTAGATATTTCAAAAATTATTTCATTAGCCTGATTGAGATAAATATCTTCCAAAGTTTTTTTGGTAGCTTTTACCTTATAGACATATTGTAATAAACGTTCTGGATTATCATAATAAAGATCGATTATATATTTTTCTTGACTACTAATCTCATCACTTTGATTAATTTTAGAGATATTTACAGGATTTGTTTCCGATTTTTGATGGACAATTTCAGTTGTAGAAGTATCATCTAATTTAGAATTTAAAGAATTTTTTGAGAGTAATTGATTTTCTTCTAAAATAGAAACTCGCTCTTGAAGTTGCAATATGAGGGTATTTAATGTTACCAAGTCTTGTTTAAATTGCTTTCTTTCCATTTTATAATTAAGCATAAATTTCCATATTTTTCTCCCCCAATGGGTTGTAACATCAAGGATTTGAGAAGTTGATAAATTTTCATTATCAACAGATAAACTTAAATCCCATTTACAAATTTTACATTGTGATTGTTGTTCAACATATTCAGTGAAACAAATAGGACATTTATTGTTCATTATTAAAAAGTATATTTTAAATTAACGAAAGTTAATAATTAAAAAAAAGCCAATTATCTTAATTATTTTTTATGCTTTAAATTTTGGCGATCGCCAAATAACTATTACTTACTAAAATTTTTATTTTTAGCCATAAATCTTTGATCAATTTTTGTGGATAAAAGTATCAAAAAAATTGACTAATTGATGGTAAAAGAGAGTAAGATTTGATCCATTATAATACCAACTTAGTCATTTAGTACTAATAAATACTTTGGCGATCGCCAAAGTATTTAGCATTACAAGATAAATTTTTTAACTCTACCTCTAAATTGATGAAGAAGAGCAAGATAGAGGTAAAAATAAATAGTCACTAAGAAAAGTTAGGAAACAATTATAAATTTGATTATTGATTATTAATCAACCTTAATGTAATAATCAATAACTGTTTTTACTGGTTAGGCTGTGTTGAGTTATTGTGATGATTTTCATGATTTTCATGATTTTCATGTTTTTCATCACTGCTATTTTTTTCGGTATTAGCACATTTTTTATCTTTATCATTCATCATCTGATTATTTCCCATCATTTCGTGATTTTTCATCATTTCCTGATTTCCTGTCATCTCATGATTTCCCATCATTTCATGATGTTTACATTTTTCTTGATTTTCTGTGGTTTCTTTTTGGGTTTCTGTTGTTTCTTTTTTGGTTTCGGTAGTTTGACTAAATGCCGAATTTGCTTGTAATGTTACATTTAATCCACATAAACTAACAAATAGAATAAATAGAGATAATTTTTTATTTTTCATGATTTTATTTTCTTTTCTTTTATTTGTTTTAATAATTTGATCATAACAACCAATTATGAAATTACTATGAAAAACTATTGTTTGAGATATTAATGTTTCAAAATACTTCCTAAGCACAGTTAATCATAATCAGCAAGTTAATATTTTGTATGGCGACGAAATAGTTTGATTTCGTTCTCATTAAAAGCCATGACATCAAAAGGTTGTTTAATCATCTTTTCCGATTCCATACCCGGACTACCAATAGGCATTCCTCCCACTGCTAACCCTTTCATATTAGGCTTTTGCGTCAAAAAACGTTTAATATCATCAGCTGGAATATGTCCTTCTATTGCATAACCATTAATAATGGCAGTATGACAAGAAGCTAATGAAGGAGGTATATTATTTTTGGCTTTGATTGTTTCTATATCATTAGTTTTAATATCTGTTACTTCAAAACCGTGTTTTTTCATGTGAGTAATCCATTGCCCACAACAACCGCAAGAAGGGCTACGATAAACAGTAATTTTTTTACTTCCTTTATAATTAACGGTGATTTTATCCCAAACACTTACAGTTATTGATTTATTTTCGTGATTTTCATGATTTTCATGGGCATAGCTTGGATGCAAAGGTAATGCGATACTAAGGATGATAGTAATAGCGGCTATCCTTGTTAAGGATTGGATAATATTTGTTTTTTTCATGATATTTTCTCCTTTTTCTATATGTTATTTATTCTTACCAAAGAATATGAAATTAAGATGAAAAGGTACAAATTTAGGGAAACAATTTTAAAGATAAGGTAAATAAATCGTAAATATACTACCCTTATTCAGATTACTTTTTAAGTCTATTCTGCCCCCATGATTATTGGCGATCGCCAAAGCAATAGCTAAACCTAAACCAGAGCCGCCTTTATCTGTGCTACGGGCTTTATTAATGCGATAAAAGCGGTTAAAAATCAATTTTTGTTCTTTTGTGTCAATTCCTATTCCCGTGTCAATTATTTTAATTATGACCTCTTTTTTATTACTAGTTAAACTTAAAATAACTTCCCCATTTTCAGGAGTATTTTGAATAGCATTAATAACTAAATTAGTTACTAATCGATAAATTTGTTCTTCATTTCCTTGGATAATTGAATGTTGATGATTAGCAATTTCTTGATGAAAATTGATCTTATTTTGGAGGGCTAAAAAAGTATATTCTTCTATTAAATCATTGATTAAATCGACTAAATTTACATTAGTTTTACGGTAATAATTTTGTTCGTCAAGATTTTGAAAAGAATCTAAGCGATTGAGAATTAATAAATCATTCACCAAAGTAATCAATCTTTGATTTTGTCGATGGATAATATTGAGAGTTTCTTCGGTATCTTGTAAGGTAAAATTTTTTCTTAATAAAAAATGATCAATAGTAGCTTTGATAGCAGATAAAGGAGTGCGTAATTCATGGGCTACATCAGAGCTAAATTGTGATCTTTGCTGATAGGATAAGTAAAGAGGTTGCATACTTTTATCCGCTAAATACCAACTGGCTATAATAACGATGACAATTAATAAAGGTAATCCCAATAATAAAAACCATTTAATATTATCAACATATTTATCAAAGTCTTTTAAACTTCGACCTATTTGTAAATATCCCCATTCTTGTTGATTTTTAGTATGTAATAGCAAGGTTATTTGACGATAACGAATATCATTTTTATCTTTAAAGGTGATTAATTGAGATTGTTTTTTTTGCAAGGGTAATGTTTCTGTGGGTAATCCAGCTGTGGCTATTAATTCTCCAGACAAACTAAAAAAATGAAAATAATATTTTTCTTGTTGAATTAATTTATTTTGATTATTCAAATTCAAACATTTTTGACCCGCAAAACATAGACCTGTTAAAATATTTTTAATATCGTTATCTAGTTTATTTACTTCCTTTAATAAGGGTTCAAAACTGGAATGAAATGTATTAGCAACAGTGTTTAATTCTTCATTGATAGTTACATGATGGGCATGGGCAATCGCTTCATAAACGCCTAAAGCTGTTAAGCTAAGAATGCCCGTAAAAATCGAGACATACCAACGAGTCAAAGAAAATTTTGTTTGATTAAAAAGAGAATTATTTTTCACCACAAATTAATCAAGTTAGTTTTTATTTATCCACATTGAAACGATAACCTAATCCATAAACTGTTTCAATTAAATCACCATAGCCATAGAGGGCTAATTTCCGTCTTAATAAGCGAATTTGAGCTGCTACCACATTACTAATAGGATCAGCACCTACTTCCCATAACTGATATAATAACTGATCTCTAGTTATAATTTGCTGGGGGTGTCGCATAAAAAATTCTAGTAAATGAAATTCTTTATTAGTTAAGAAAATCTCTTCAATTTTTGTTGATTTTAAAATTATTTTAATAGTATTAGTTTGATAGTTTAGAATCAAATTTTTGACTTTTAATTCTGATGGTTTGATATTTGGCGATCGCCTTAATAATGCCCTAATTCTTGCAAATAATTCTACCATATCAAAAGGCTTAATTAAATAATCATCTGCTCCAGCATCCAATCCAGTGACTTTATCTTTCATGGTATCTTTTGCGGTTAACATCAATACGGGTAAAGAATTATTTTTGCTTCTTAAACGTTGAATAATTTCAATGCCCGATAAACTAGGTAACAACCAATCAATTATAGCCAAATCATATTCAATAAAAGAGTTTTCTAAATAACACCAAGCCTCACTACCATCTACAACCCAATCAATAATATAGTTATTTTGACTTAAACTGCCTTTAATGGCATTACCTAAATCAACTTCATCTTCTACTAATAAAATCCGCATAAATTAAACCTAAAGCCCAATATTTAGATTAAAAAATCATCTCCAATTAGACGATAACCAATTATGAAATAAACACATCAAATAATATTTCATTTTGATTTCATATTTATCTCGCATTATAGACTTACTGAATCATTTTTTATTTAACTTAAATAATATTGAAATCATTAACCATGATCAAAAATCAAAATGCCTTAACCAGAAGAAACTTTTTTCAGTTTACCGGGGGAGTTGCTACTACTTTGATTTTGCATCAAATTTTACCCGTTTCTGCCGAGAATAATACCGAAAGTGATATTATTGACCTAAAAGTAGAAAAAACAGCTTTATTAATTGGCGATCGCCAAACTACAGGATATACCATTAATAATAGTTTACCAGCCCCAACAATTCGCTTAAAAGAAGGAAAAACAGCCACAATTCGAGTTACAAATAATTTAGAAGAAGACACCTCAATACATTGGCATGGCTTAATCTTACCAGCAAAGATGGACGGCTTACCAGGTATAAGTTTTGCAGGGATAAAACCGAAAGAAACCTTTACCTATCAACTGTCCGTCACTCAAAGTGGTACTTATTGGTATCATAGTCATAGTCATATGCAAGAACCATTAGGACAC
>CAZWLZ010000213.1:0-6544 GCA_964634505.1 uncultured bacterium
GTATAAAGCCCTCCTTGCCATCCTGCCCAGAAAATGTAAATTTTGCCAAAAAATCCTGCTAAAGGGGGTATACCGCCTAAAGAGAGTAAGCACAGACTTAATCCAAGGGTCAATAGGGGGTCTTTTTGATATAATCCAGCATATTCACTAATTTGATCGGTGCCAGTGCGTAAGGAAAAGAGAATTACGCAGGTAAATGCTCCTAAGTTCATAAATAAGTAGATAAACAAGTAAAAAATCATACTTGAATAACCTGCTTCTGTGCCTGTAATTAAGCCAATCATGACGAAACCAGCTTGTCCAATAGATGAGTAGGCTAACATCCGTTTCATGCTGGTTTGGGCGAGGGCTACTACGTTTCCTAATACCATACTTAAGATAGCTAGGGCAGTAAAAATAAATTGCCATTGTTCGGTTACACTGGCAAAAGCGGTTACTAATAAACGAATGGCGATGGCAAATCCAGCTGCTTTTGAACCAACTGAGAGAAAGGCCACCACGGGAGTTGGTGAGCCTTCATAAACGTCTGGTGTCCATTGATGAAAAGGTACGGCTGATATTTTAAAGGCTATACCTGCTATGACAAAAACTAAGGCGATCGCCAAACCTAAAGATTCTAAAGAGTTACTACTAAGTTGAATTTTTTCAGCCATAAGATTGATATTAGTTTCACCGCCTGAAAGTCCATAAAGTAGAGATAAACCATAAAGAAAAATAGCCGAACTTGAAGCACCAATTAAGAGATATTTCAAAGCAGCTTCATTTGATCTGGGATCTCTTTTCATGTAACCTGTCATTAAATAGGATGAAATACTCAACATTTCTAAAGAGACAAAAATCATCACTAATTCAGACGCACCACAAAGAAACATTGCCCCTAAAGTGGCTGTCATTAAAATGGCGATAAATTCAGCTAAAGAAGTGCCTGATTGTTCAATATAAGTAATAGACATTAAGATGGTTATAGCACTAGAAAGTGCCACGATCGCCCTAAAAACGATACTAAGGTTATCACCAGTAAAAGCCCCTAAAAATGAGGTCGGATTTTCGCTATTACAGACATAACAAAGAGAAACGATAGAAGCTAATAAGCCAAATACAGCAAAATAGGGCAACCAACTAGCGGCTTTACGCCCTAAAATTAAATCAAAAACTAGAACTAATAGTAGAGTAACAATAACAATCCCTTCAGGTAAAATCGTTAAGGTATTGAGTTGACTAACTATTTGAGTAGAAAAATCCATATACTTTAATCAATAACTATTTAATAGTCAATGTTACCTTACAATTAACAATTAAGAATTAAGAATTTATTTGTAATCGAATTATCTCCCCTTCTTTTTTTTTCTGAGGTAAGGATTAATTTGTTCGCCATACCTAAATACCTAAGACTTAACGCTTGATTCATTAATTTCTTGAGATGTCCTTAAGGATGATTCTAATGCACCTTGTATCCATCCTCTTGTGGCTGATGTATGTTCACCACCAAAATAAATTCGGCCTTCAGATTTGCCTAATTCATTAAACAAGGTTTTTTCTTGTTCTTTGGTGGGGTATGCCCAACCATTTTTTGACCAAGGATCATTTTGCCAAGAGTAGGCGATGGCCTTAGTTTGATAAGAATTAACATCAGGTAAAATCTTTGTCCAATGTTTTAATAATTCAATTGATTGCTGATCTGGATTTAAGGCATCCATTGCTAAAGCTTTTTCTCCTTTCAGATAAGCGTGTAAAATGCCTGTTTTTTGCTTAATATCCCAAGTTGGATGCCAAAGTTCTTCAGGACGATTTTCAAACATTCCCCAGCCGTTTAAACCGTCTTTTTCCCAAAATCTTTCGGAAAATTCTACAAACATTCTGGTGGCTGCTCGATAATCATAACCTCCATCAATGGCAATTTGTTTACTAGAAGATAATGGTGGTTCAAAATTAATTTGTTTCATTAGTGGTAATGGGATGGTACATAGGAGGCGATCGCCATGATATTGCTTTCCTGATTGACAAAAAACATCAACTCCTAGAGAATTTTGTTTAATTTTAGTAACCACTTCTTGAAGATGAATTTTATCCCCCAAAGCATTAGCAAAAGCTAGAGGTAAATGATCAGAACCTTTAGCTATTTTATTCCAGTCTGATATTTTTTCTGTTGATTTGAATCTTTCAGCATTTTGTCGATTAAGCTCATCAGCACTTATAAGAGATTTTTGCTCATCTTTCACTGAAATATAAAGGCCTTGAGAGGGATAAAAAGGCTTTAATTCTAATCCAAAATGTTTGATATAATCTAAAGTTAAATTATCAGAAGGCCTAATTCTGGCAGCACCTGCTTCTACAAAATTACCATTACTAAATTTATTCCGTAAAGTTAAAACTCTACCTCCTACTCTTTCTCGTGCTTCTAATATTGTCACCTGATGACCTACGGAAGCTAATTCGTAAGCTGCTGCTAATCCAGAAATTCCTGCTCCAATTATGATTATTTTTTGAGAAGAAAAACCTAATTTTAATGATCCTGGAGTTTTTGAAGTTTGAGCGTTTGCTTTTGTGATGGCGATCGAGGTTGCTAAAGTTAATGTACTTTGTAATAAAAATTTACGGCGATTTAATTTGATCATTAATTATGGTTTTTTATAAACAGTTATCTTTGATAAATTATAATAGAAGGCGATCCCCCTTAAAATCTGATTATATGGTTAAAGTGAATATGGCGATCGCCATGTTTAAGTTAAATCATGGCAATTTTTACAAGAATCAAGATAGAGAGTATCAGGGCAAATATCCTGTTGGTGAGGCCATACTACTGTACCATCTAAAACTCTAACTTGTTTAAAATAATTATTATCTTGAAGTTCTTGAAATACACCGAAACTAAGTAAGTGACAACAGTCATAAATACCTCTCTCCCCATTATCAAATGTAAGCTTTAGCTTATAATCATTTGTAGGTAATACAGCAAAAATTCTTGGGTTCATAATACTATCTTAAAGGCTCAATTTTGTAAGGTTGTTCGCCTGATACTACAAGTTGCCAATTTGCCATAAGTTCATCTTTATGTAACTCTATCCATGCTTCAAGAAGTTTCATTTTAGACTTTGGCATATCACCAGCTAAAACTTCGCCATCAGGGATAGAAAGAACTACCTCATATTCTTGATACTTAGCATGAATATGCGGCGTTTTATGCTGTTTGTTATCCATAAAATATAGATAAACTATGATCCCTAGAACATTGATATAGTTGGCATTGATTCTTAAATTAATTTAATTTTTTATGGCATTATTTTTCTATTGCTAATCCTAACAAAAATTTGCTAAATTTTTAGCCATTTTAATTATGACCAAAGATGATTTTAGCAATATTCTCAATTTACTTCCTATTCCCTATTACCTATTCCCTAAAACCTAATACTGGCTAATTATTCACCTGTCTAATAATAGTAGAGTTTTCTTGAGGAGTAGGATTTTTAAAAATAGCATCTAAGGCTTTTTTTAAGGTTTCGGCCATAATAATTCTATTTTCGTAAACTACAATTACCCTTACTAAAGTAGGCAGACCATTTTGTTCTGCTTCTAAGTATAATGGTTCAACATATAGTAGTGATTGTTCAATGGGTATGACTAAGAGGTTTCCTTGCACTGCTTTTGAACCTTGTCTATTCCATAAGGAGATTTGACCTGATATAATAGGGTCTTGATTTATTAAGGCTTGTATTTGATCGGGACCATAAATTAATTTTTGTTTCGGGAATTGATATAATAACAATTTGCCATATTCTTCTCCGTCACAACGAGCGGCTAACCAAGCGGTAAGGTTTGGGCGTGAGATTGGGGTATAGGGATGCAATAAGACAAATTCCTCTTTTTTGGCGATCGGTAATTTCATGATCAAATAATAAGGATTTATGGATAAAATTTCATTACCATAAATTTCTTCAGGGATTTGCCATTGATCTTCTTTATTGTAAAATACTTGAGGATCACTCATGTGATAGGTTAAAAGTCTCTCTGATTGAGTACTAAATAAATCAATAGGGTAGCGAATATGATTTTTTATAGTTGGGGGCATTTCGGCAAAAGATTTAAACATTTTAGGAAATATTTTTTGCCATGATTGAATAAGAGGATCACTTTTATCTGTAATATAAAATTCTACTGTGCCATTTTCGGCTGAAATTAAAACTTTAACTGAATTACGGATATAGTTAAATTGATTATCTCCCGCATCTGAGTAGGGATAATAGTCACTTATGGTATAGGCATCTAATAACCAATAAAGATTATTGTTAGTGATCTGATTTCCTGTTTTTACTACCAAATAAGGATCACGATCATAATACAGAAATGGAGCAATTCTTTTTACCCTTTCTCTGATATTACGACGAAACATTAAGTTAGTTTCAGGGGTAAAATTTCTGGTTAGTAACATTCGCCAATCACGCAAATAAATACTGAATGCTACTTTACGCCATACTTTATCAATTTTAATACCGCCTGTACCATCATAAGTATGATAAATATTTTGATCGCCACTTGGAAAATCAAATTCCTGTACTTTTGTATTCGTCATTATATAATTATTGGTCGCTTTGCCATAATAAATGCGAGGGTATGAAATAGGAATACTTTGTTTGATGAGGGGAGATGAGACGTTTAAAGCACCAGGATCATTATCTGTGCCAATATCCTTGATATAGTAATAAGGTAAGCCCCCTTCTGCTACTCTATTAACAGGAGACATGGTAAAACCATAACCATGAGTATAAACTAGATGTTGATTTACCCAAGTTTGGGCTTGTTTCGGCACTAAATTATAATCTAATTCTCGAGCAGCGATTAAAACTTGTTGTTTTTCTGTTTTATCCTCTGAAACTTTGATATTATAGCGATCTACATCAGCTTCAGGAAAGACATAATAAGGGCGAATTTGTTGTAATTGACGATTAGCTTGAAGTATTGGTTTGCTATCCCATAAACGTATATTATCGATGGTTAGATGATTCCTTTCTAGGATTTCTTGAGTTAAGTTTGCTTCTGGGTTAAAGGTTTGTACTTCAATTTTATCTAAGTTAAAGGCTTTTCTTGTTTCTTCTATATTCCGAATGATATATTTTTCTTCTAAAGCTAATTCGTTGGGTTGTACGATGGTATTTTGAAAAATCTCAGCTATCACGATACCCCCTAAATAGACGGTTAAGTAGATAATAAAGGGAATTGCAGAAAATGGTAGCCAAGTTTTCTCAATTTTTTTTAGTTGAGATATATTTTTTTTATCCCATCCAATGATTGCTTTGTATAATAACCAAATGGCGATCGCCAATGTAATTACAGTAGCTAAATTTTCTCGATGTAAACTAATATTAATATCGGTATAACCTGCACCATAAACTACACCTTTTTTAGAAAAGAGTAATAGATAACGTAATAACCAATGAATGCCTGATATAGCCAACATTAACAATCCAGAGACAGCTGAAATATGACGTAATTGATAACAAGAAAAACCGATAAATTTGCCTTGAGAAAGACTATTATTTGCTAATAAATAAGTTAAAGTAACGGATATTACTGCATATAAAAAGATTGATTGTAACCAAAATTCTATTAATTGAAAAAAAGGTAATTTAAAGATATAAAAACTTAAATCTTGGTTAAATAAAGCATCTTTTTTACCAAAAGAAATTGAATTGAAATAAGTTAATACTTTAGACCAATTGCCGCCTATAATTAAACCTAAGATGAGGCTTTGATAAATGGCGATCGCCTTAAGAAAAAAATTAGTTTTCCAAAACAGTAATAATACTAATAATAAGACAAAAAATAACATCCAAATATTATTAGAAATGGTTTGAATAACTTCAATAAAAATATTAAATTTAAAGGAAGAAGATAAGGGGGCTTTTAAATTAGGTAATTCTGAATTTAATTGCCTTAATTGATAAGCTGTATTAGTATAAAAAATTAATCCTAAAGAAATAATTACAAAGAAAAAAAATACGATGGGTAATAGATACTGTAAAGGTAATGGGGCAGAGTGAGTTTCAAATTTATAAGCTAAATTATTAAAATTAGAATTGAATTTATTTTGTTGATAAAAAGAATGATTATCAGCTAAATTAAGATTAATAAAAAGAAATAAAAAAGATAAAATAAAAGTAAATAATATTAAAAATATTTCTGTATTAAACCTAGTAAAGAAAACTGAGAAAAAATCAACTTCTTTAAACCATAAAATTTCCACCATGATTTTGGAAGTTATCATAGCTATGATTAAGAAAAAAAAGATAATTGAAATGATTAAAAATGGAATATTTTTTTTATTTTTCATAAAAGATGACAGAAAAATTTTGACCTGAAGATAGATGAAGATGAAAATAGACAAAAACTTAATATTTTAATTAATAATCTATCATTTTAAAATTAAAAATAGATAAATCCTTAATAAACAGCAATATAGAACCCATTTGAGATCTATTTTAAGAAAGGCGATCATCATAAAAATCATCACAAAACATTTAATCATCTTTCAAATTACAAAAAATAAATT
>CAZWLZ010000214.1:0-6489 GCA_964634505.1 uncultured bacterium
GGCGATCGAAATTACCTATGGTTTAGAAAGATTAGCCATGTATCTTCAAAATGTCGATACCATTTATAACATAAAATGGAACGATCATCTTAATTATGGAGACATTTTTTTACAAAGTGAAATTGAACAATGTACTTATAATTTTGAGGCTTCTAATCCAGATTTGTTATTAAATTTATTTAATTTGTATGAACAAGAAGCAAGTCAATTAATCGAAAAAAGTCTAGTTTTACCCAGTTTAGATTATGTTTTAAAATGTTCTCATACTTTCAATTTACTCGATGCTAGAGGTGTTATCGCTGTAACTGAACGTACACGTTATATAGGCAGAATTCGTAATTTAGCAAGAAAAGTTGCTAATCTATATCTATTACAACGAGAAAATCTTGGTTTTCCTTTGCAACAAAAGACTGCTTAATATTATCAAGATTTTGCTTACAAATAAGGTTGTAATCTGACATAATTCCTCTATTTAAACATAACAAATGATCAAATTTTTACGTCAAACATTAGCAAGTTTTTTAGGTAGTATTACCAGTTTAATTATATTTTTTGGTTTTAGTTTTGGCGGTTTATTCTTATTAATAATTATCTTAACATCGGGAGAAAAAATACCTGAAATTAAAGCAAAATCTGCCCTAGTTTTAGATTTTTCGATGGAAATAAAAGATAGTAAATCAGATACTTCTTTAGCACAAATTTTAAGTAGTAATTCAACCGAAAATATTACTTTAAGAGAAGTAACAGAAGCGATAAAAAAAGCAGCCAAAGATGATAGAATAACTGCTATTTTTTTAGATGGTAGAAAGGGTAATCTTAATGTGGGTTATGCCAGTTTAAATGAAATAAAATCTGCTTTAGAAATCTTTAAAGCAAGTGGCAAAAAAATTATTGCTTATCATGTTAATTATACGGAAAAAGATTATTTTGTAAGTTCGATCTCCGATAATATTGTGATTAATCCGATGGGCTTGTTAGAAATTAACGGTTTTAGTTCGTCTCAACTTTTTTTAGCCTCTGCATTGGATAAATATGGTATAGGTGTACAAGTTATACGTGCAGGTAAATTTAAAGCGGCAGTTGAACCTTTTATTCGGAATAATTTTAGTGAAGAAAGTACATTACAAACTGAAGAATTATTAACTAATTTATGGCAAGATTATACCCAAAATATTAGTAAAAATCGTAAATTAACTCCTCAAATTATTGAAAATATTGCTAATACTCAACCTATTTTAACAGCCCAAAAAGCCCAAGAATTAAAATTAGTTGATAATGTCTTTTATTTTGATCAAGTTGTTAGTAATTTACAAAAAATAACGGCGGTAGAAGATGATAATTTTTTTCGTAATGTTAGCATAAAAACTTACTTAGAAGCACAAACAAATAATATTATTTCTAGTCAGAAAATAGCGGTCTTTTATACTGAAGGTACAATAGTTACAGGCAAAGGAGAAATAGATCAAATTGGTAGTGATTTTGTTGTTCAAGAGTTAGAAAAAATCAGAAAAAATGATGATATTAAAGCAGTAGTTTTAAGGATAAATAGTCCGGGAGGAAGTGCCATCGCCTCTGACATTATTTTAAGGGAATTACAATTAATAGCAAAAGAAAAACCGATTATTATTTCTATGGGTGATGTGGCTGCCTCGGGGGGTTATTGGATAGCTACGGCTGGAGAGAAAATTTTTGCAGAAAATACTACTATTACGGGTTCGATTGGTGTTTTTGGATTATTATTTAATTTGGAAAAAATTGCTCAGAATAACGGTATTAATTATGATGTGGTGAAAACTAATGAATTTGCGGATTTAGGAGTAGGATTACGTTCAAAAACTCAGTCTGAATTACAACTTTATCAAACCAATGTAGATGGTATTTATAATTTATTTTTAACGAAGGTTTCGGAGGCAAGAAATTTGACGGTAGAGGAAGTTAATAATATCGCTCAAGGTCGAGTTTGGTCAGGGAAGGAGGCAAAAAAAATTGGTTTAGTTGATGAAATTGGGGGGTTAGATATGGCGATTCAATATACTGCTAAAAAATTAAATTTGGGTGACAATTGGCAAGTAGAAGAATATCCTGAAAAACGATCGTGGGAGACTGAATTAGTAGATAAATTATCAGAGGTAAAAATGAAATCTCAACTCACAGAAGAACAAAAATTGGCTTTAGCTTTAAGTAAATTCAATACTTCATTAGATATTCAAGAAATTTTAGAAAATCCGAATAAAATATATACTATCTTACCTTTTAAATTAGAAATAAAATGAAAATTATGGGGTGATGGGGTGTTGGGGTGTTGGGAAATATTTTAAGTAAAAAATTAGAATAAACCCGAAACTCTCTTAAGAAGGTAGATTTTAGAAAAAAAATATTCTAACTAACTCTTTTTCTGTTATGTATAAGGTTAATATAGACAATGCTAATCTTAATTATTACCTATTCCCTATTCTCTTTTTATAACCTAACACCTAACACCCAACACCTAATACCTATTCCCTATTACCTTCTTATAACTTAAAACCTAAAACCTAACACCTAACACCTTCTTATGTTTTTACCTCAATTTAAAAGCGAAACAAGAAATATAGATCATATTGCCGAAGTAATAGAAACTTCTACCACTGAATTTTTAGCCCAATGTTTAGAATCTGAAAATTTAGGTTTTCCTGTTATGCCTCCTTTTGGTAGTTGGGTAAAATCTATTGATGAAGAATCTAATAATAAAATTTTGGCGATCGTAACTTATGTAACAACTTCTCCTATCGATTCCGTACATCGAGCTAGGGCGTTAGGTTTATCTTTAGATGATATAAAAGAGCAGCAACCGCAAATTTTTGCCATGTTAAAGACAGAATTTAGAGCGATGATTATCGGCTTTGAAACTAGCCTTAATTCAATTCAAAATGGTAAAAAATCTCCTTCAGGCTCTATCTATCAATATTTACCTCCTCGCCCTCCCCAAATTCATCAAGCTGTTTATCGTTGTGAGACGGAAGAAATTATTAATTTTACGGATAATCCCGATTTTTTAAGGGTTTTACTTTCTTTGCCCAATACTCCCATTGAGTCTTTAGTGGCTGCCGTTTTAAGGGAAATTTATCGTTTACGCAATGGCGATCGCCATTGGCTAATTAAGGCTGGTCGAACTTTAAGTGTTTTATTGAAAAACGATTACGATTGTTTAAAATATATTTTAAGTCAAGTACATTGGTAATAAGAATGGGGTATTGGAGTGTTGGGGTGTTGGGAAAGAGGTAATGGATAGTAGATAATAGGGGAAAATGAAATTAGATTTTTTTATTTATATATGATTTATGAATATGACAGAAAAAGAGATTTATCACGATAATTTTTTTGATAGGCTATTTATCAGATTATTTAGTTTCAAAATGTCTCAAGCGGTAGGCAAAAAATCGAAACAAACTGGTTATGAGGGTTTTGTTGATTTATCTAAACAAATTATGAACGGTCGTAATGCACAACAGCAACAGGCGATCGTAGCAACAGTTTTAAAGTCTCTTGTACCCTCTCCCATTCTTTATCTCAGTCGCACTTTTTTTAGCCCTAATCAATGGGTTTGTGAGGCAAATGCTTGGTTTGCCCAAAAATTATTTCAGTGGTTAGTGGGTTATTGTGATGTCACTGAGGTTGAATTTTTAAATGAGAATCAACAATTAAAAACTCAAAAAAGTTGTTTACATATTCGTAAATGTCGTTACTTGGAAAATAGTGGCTGTGTTGGTATGTGTGTCAATATGTGTAAGTTACCTACGCAAAAATTTTTTACTGAATCCTTTGGCATTCCTGTTACTATGACTCCTAATTTTGAAGATTTTAGTTGTGAGATGATTTTCGGAAAAATGCCCTTACCGATAGAAGACGATCCAGCTTATTATCAAGAGTGCATTCTTGATCATTGTAAAATTGTTGATGTTCAAGCTAAATCTTGCCCTAAACTTATCTAATTTATGAAAAAAATTAAGCCTTTTTTACAATGGTTTATTTTAGGTGTCACTTTATTTTTTATTCTCAATAGTTTTAAAACTCATTGGCAAGAAATAAGGGCAGTGAAATTTGATCAAAATAGTTTTTTGATTTTATTTTTAGCTTTAATTGTTACTATGATTGCTCATATTTTTTCTGGTTTTGTTTGGCATAAAATACTTGCAATTTTAGGCTGTTATTTAACTAGAATTGAAGTTGTAAAAGTTTATTTAATTACCAATATTGCTAAATATTTACCTGGTAATATTTGGCATTTTTACGGTCGAATTAATGTGATTACAAACAAAGGCTATGCTTTACCAGTAGCCACTTTAGCTGTTTTATTAGAACCTTTATTAATTGCAGCTTCTGCTCTTTTAGTTGCTCTTATTAGTAGCAGTTTAGGTATTATTAAAACTACTTATAGTTGGCAAATTTTAACTTTAGAAATTATCATTTTAATTATTACTTTAATTGCTATTCATCCTCATTTTATTAATCCAGTTTTACAAAAAGTAAGTAAGTCAAAAAGTAATACTCAATCAGCTATGCTTCAAACATATCCTTTAACTCCTTTACTCGGTCAATTGATTTTTTTATTATTAAGAGGAAGCGGTTTTTTATTAGTTTTTTTTGCTTTAAATCCCTTCGGTTTTTCAAGTATTCCTATTCTTTTAAGTGTCTTTAGTTTTGCTTATTTCTTAGGTTTAATTGTACCAGGTGCGCCCGGAGGTATGGGCATTTTTGAAGGTACGGTGATCGCCACTTTATCTCAAACTGATTTCTCTGCTGCTATGATTTTAACTACTGTTGCACTCTATCGAATCATAAGCATTTTAGCTGAATTAATTACCGCTTTTATGGCTTCCCAATGGAAAATAATTGACAAGGAATAACAAATCTAAAATTAATTGTTTACAAATGTTAATCATTTTCTCAGTTTTGAATTATTGACTGAATTTTACTATTTTAAGTTAAGTAAATTTTTGTTAATTTTGATTACTTTTTAGTCTTTGAAAGTTCCCTTTCAAAGACTAAAGTCAATTTTTGAAAACAAGAACCATTAGATACTATGAATTTAACTATATATTTCGAGGGTAAAAATGTCAACCCATAATCCATAAGTATTTGACAAAAATAAATAAGCCAAAATATATATTGCAAAATGTAAACTAAATTTTTAATGTTTATTTTTCTTATACATTATATAGAGAAATATAATTTTTATTAATGATTTAAAATTAGGATTTTGAGAAGTTAAATATTTAGACAAGTAAAAAAATAATACAATAAGAAAAATTGTGATAAAAAACGACAAAATAAAGAAAGCTGGATTATAAATCAATCGATATAATGATTAAAAAATATTTAGAAAATATAGCACAGACAACACTTCATGAAGATCAAAGAGAAGAAAGTTATTATCGAGCAGTAGCTAATTTAATTGAAGAATTTGGCACTTCAATTAACAAAAAAAATATTAGTGTGACGATTTTACCGAAAAAAACCGAAGCAGGAAATCCCGACTTTAGAATATGGGATGGTGATCATCAAATTGTGGGCTATATTGAAGCGAAAATACCTAATACAGATTTAGATAAAACCGAAAATTCAGAGCAATTAAAACGTTATTTAGAGACATTTCCTAACGTTATTTTAACTAATTTTTATGAATTTAGATTATATCGTAATGGGGAATTAATTGAGCAAGTTTGTATCGGTAGATATTTTGTTGCTCAAAAATTAAAAACTATTCCTCCAGTAGAAAATCAAGAAAAATTTGAAAGTTTATTAACTAGATTTTTTGAATTTTCTTTACCAAAAATTTTTACAGGTGAAAGTTTAGCAGTCGAATTAGCAAAAAGGACTCGTTTTTTACGAGATGAAATTATTACTATTGAGTTAAAAAATGAAGAGAAAAAGAATTATATTAAAGGGTTTTATAATGCTTTTCAACAATATTTAATCACAGGTTTAGAAGAAAATGATTTTGCCGATTTATACTCCCAGACTGTTACTTATGGGATGTTTGCTGCCAAAACACGGGCGAAACCAGAGACTATTTTTAATCGGAGAAATGCAATAGAAAATATACCTCCAACTATTGGTATTTTAAGAGATATTTTTGAGTATATTTCTTTGGGTAAATTATCGCCTCAAATGGAAACCATTATTGATGATATTGCTGAAGTTTTAAGGGTTGCAGATGCTCAAAAAATTCTCCAAGATTTTTATCAACAAGGAAAAGGAGAAGACCCTATTATACATTTTTATGAGACTTTTTTAAACCAATATGATCCTTCTACTCGTGAAAAAAGAGGGGTTTATTATACTCCTGATGCGGTAGTCAAATATATCGTTAATTCTGTGGAAGAGATACTCAAAAAAGATTTTAACAAAATAGGTTTTGCTGATGATAGCATCAAAGTGCTTGATCCAGCTGGTGGTACGTTAACTTTTTTGGTGGCTTCTGCTAAAAAAGTTAACGTAACACCAGCT
>CAZWLZ010000215.1:0-6483 GCA_964634505.1 uncultured bacterium
GTTAATTTAGCTTTCGGTTTATTAACTGGGGGTATTGCAGTGGCGATCGCCTTAGCCTTTGGTTTAGGTGGACGAGAAACTGCTGGGAAAGTATTACAAAAATGGTTTGATACTTTTGATAAAAACTGAGCTTGATAGTTATTAGGTATTGGGTATTAGTTATTAGGTATTGGGTATTAGGTATTAAGTATTTCTTATAAAGATTGAAAATATAATCAAATAAATAATCTTCTAATGGGGTATTAAATGCTATAAAGCATTAAAAAGTCGGGATGACAGGATTTGAACCTGCGACTTCTTCGTCCCGAACGAAGTGCGCTACCAAGCTGCGCTACATCCCGTTTATTGCAAAAATATTATAACATTATTTATCTTATTTTTTTTCTTTTTGAGTATTTTCTTGCTTATTAAAAAAATTAAAAAATCCTATAGACAATATAGCAATGGTTGGAACAATTAGGAAAAAACGATTCTGTAAAACAAGGGGTTTAAACCCCTTGTTTATGTCCTAAAATTAGTGTATATTGCTATTTTTTGAAAAAAGGATTTTTCTGGTAATATAATTTTTACAATGGAAAATACTACTTACTTTGTTGATAAACTACTAGGAAAAAATTTCAATTTAAAAAAATATATTAAGATCATTGCTATAATAACTCTCACAATATATTAATCCATTATTTTTATTAATCCAAAATGAGTAAATTAAATTTGCCTTTATTCAATCAGAATTTTTATCGTAAATCTCAGTTAATAATTAGTGGTTTAACTGTTAGTCTTTTAACAGTTTTTAATACTTCTCAAGTTCAAGGAGCAAATACCGATTTAGTTATTCCCACAGAGACTCCTCAAATTTCCTCTCCTGTACTAAATAAACCTCAAATTAAACCTACGGTAAAATTATCTCCGCCACAAATTTTAATTCCTGAAAATAATAAGGGTAAAAATAATTATTTAGATACCAATAGTTATTATTCTCCCACTACTCCCAAAGTGGTAATTAATGATCGCCAAAAAGGTTGTCAAACAGTAGTAAGTCAAGGGAATATTAATCAAGGTAACTGTGGCAAATCTCCCTTACCCCCCCTTATTGCTAATAAACAAAAATTTAATTCTAATCAAACCATAGTCAAATATTCCCCACGAAAAAATAATTTTGCTTATAATAATACTTCCCGTAAAAATTCTGTGGTAAATAATCGTCCCTATGCCAATAATAGAAAAGTAAATCAAAACTATAATTATTCTAATTATTATGCTAGTAACTCCGAAACTATTAAATATGTAGCTCCTACTTACACCCATGCTACTCGTATTAGAGACATGGAAACTCCTCAAACTACTGCTTTATTATTTCCCTTAACCATACCTACTCGTATTTCTTCTACTTTTGGATGGCGGGTACACCCCATTACAGGCAACTATAAAATGCACTACGGCACAGATATAGTAGCACCTATGGGTACTCCCGTTTTAGCAGCTTATGATGGTGTTGTGGCGATCGCCAATGAATTAGGTGGTTATGGATTAACCATCGTATTACGCCATGTAGAAGAATCTCAAGAATCCCGTTATGCTCATTTATCGAAGATTCTAGTCAAAGAAGGTGATCAGATCAAAAAAGGGTCAGTGATAGGTTTAGTAGGCAGTACAGGGGCATCTACTGGTCCACATTTGCATTTTGAATGGCGACATCTTACAAATCAAGGATGGGTAGCTGTTGATGCAGGATTGCACTTAGAATTAGCATTAGATAATTTGGTGAAATCCATACAAACAGCAAAGGTAACTGAAAATTAAATAATTGGTAATAGTTAACATTTAAACAAGGGGTTGAAACCCCTTGCTTGTTACTATCCTAAGTATCCTGACGGCTGCTATAAAAAAACGTTAAAAAAAAAGAGGAAAATTAATCTTCCCCTTTTTTCTAAATAATTAAATAGAAATTTCGCTCAATTCTCGGGTAATATGATCGAAAGGTGCATCAATAAAACTGGTATCATTAATACCCATTTCCGTTGCCATATTTTTGATCATTTCTTTCATAATTTGTACGCCACGCACAGTAGGTGCAATAGGCACAGCCAAAGAATTATAAGTTTCTCTTAAACCCTGTAATACTCTTTCATCTAATACGGTATTATCACCCGCAATTAAAGCGTAACTAGCATAACGCAAGTAATAATCCATGTCTCGCAGACAAGCAGAAAAACGGCGAGTAGTATAAGCATTACCCCCTGGTCGAATTAATTCAGGAATTTCTTCAAATAAACGACTTCCTGCTTGACGAACAAGATCGGCAGAGTTGCCATTAATTAAGGTGGTTACAGCTACTCTATCTGCCCCCGATTGAAAATAAGATATTAAGGAATCCATTGCATCCCGGTCTAAATAACGACCAGTGACATCATAATTTCTAATTAAGCTAGTTACAGCGTCCCGTAACATAATTGTCTCCTAATGTAATTTTAATAGTGATTTGATCAAGAATTGTATATTTTCTATTTTTATGAATAAAGTTAATAATTATGACCTAATAACACAATTTTATTGGAGTTATCAATCCTTAAATTAGGATTGCAATTACTACCAATACCAAGAGTTAAAAATCTGACAAGTAGAGTTTTTACCCTTTGTTAATGGTTAAACTAGCTCACAAAATTTATCCCAAAATAGATATATTAATAACAGTGAAACTATTATCTATCTTCTTTTTACCAAATATAAAGAAAAGTATAAAATCTTTACATCTTCTTAACACATTATGAAAAATAACAAATTTTTTTCTCATTTTATCCCTAGTTTAATTCGTTTATGTTTAATTACCGTAATTAGCTTCGGTCTTAGTACAAATTTGGCGATCGCCATTCCTGTTGACAGTATGACGACTTTTGATGGCGACAGTTTTGTAGCCAAAGCCATTACTCGCACAGGTGATGCGGTGGTAAGAATTGATACAGAAAAAATGGTAAGTAGATCATACGATCCTCTTTTTGAAGACCCTATGTTTCGTCAATTTTTTGGCGATCAATTTTCTGGTAAAATGCCCCAAGAAAAAAGAGTTACTGGGCAAGGTTCAGGATTTATTATTGACGGGAAAGGGATTATTTTAACTAATGCCCATGTAGTTAGCGAAGCGGATAAAGTGCAAGTAACCCTAAAAGATGGTCGTATTTTTGAAGGGATTGTTAAAGGTGTTGATGCGGTGACTGATTTGGCTGTAGTAACAGTTAATCCCAAAGAAGAAAGTCTGCCAGTGGCTACTTTGGGCGATTCTTCTACCATTAAAGTAGGTGATTGGGCGATCGCCGTGGGCAATCCCATTGGCTTAGATAATACCGTAACTTTAGGAATTATTAGTACCTTAAATCGACCTTCCTCAGAAGTAGGCATTATTGATAAGAGAATTGACTTTATTCAGACCGATGCAGCTATCAATCCGGGTAATTCGGGAGGACCCTTATTAAACTCCAAAGGAGAGGTAATAGGTATTAATACAGCAATTAGAGCAGATGCCATGGGTATTGGTTTTGCGATTCCCATCAATAAAGCAAAACAATTACAGGCAACTTTAGTCTCTGGAAAACAAGTTGCCCACCCTTATATTGGTATTCAAATGATTAGCCTTACTCCTACCATAGCGAAGGAAAATAATCAAGATCCTAATGCTTATTTTACAATTCCCGAAGTAGAAGGAGTTTTAGTAGTGCAAGTATTACCCAATACTCCTGCCGAAAAAGGTGGTATGCGACGAGGTGATGTCATTACCAGAGTTGATGGTAAACCTGTTAAAAGTGCCAATCAATTACAATCAATGGTTGAAGATGCTGGAGTTAATAATAATCTCAAACTTTCTGTTATTAGAGGAAATGAAAAATTAGAATTAACTTTTAAAACTGCACAAATGAGGTAGGATTATTTTTTTAGTAGGGATATTTTTAGACAATATCCTTACTTTTAGATATAAATCTTTATATATTGTAAAGATATTGCGTACGATAACGTACAGACAAATAAATAAACCATAGTTAATAATTAGGGGTTATTAAACACTTTTTTAATTTTGATAAATCCTAATATAATTCCAATCAACAAATTATTAGCCGCTTTGCCTATCTCTGAATATGAAAGACTTATTCCTCACTTCAAAGAAACTAACTTAGAGTGTGGCACCATTTTATATGAACCTTATGAACCGATCAATTCTATGTATTTTCCTATTACTGTAATGATTTCTTTAGTTTCAATTATGGAAAATGGCTCAACTACAGAAATTGGTTTAATCGGAAACGAAGGAATGATTGGATTACCAGCAATTTTAGGTGGTCAGTTTTCCATAAGTAGGGCAATTGTACAAATTGAAGGAAATGGACTAAAAATTAACTCAGATATTATCAAAGAGGAATTTGATCGAGGTGAAACTTTACAAAAAATATTATTACTGCACACTCAAGCTAGGTTAACTCAAATTTCTCAAAGTGCCGCTTGTAATCGACAACACAGAATTGAAGCCCGTTTGGCTAAATGGATTTTATCTGTACATGATTGCGTTTTAAATGATGAAATACCTTTGACTCAAGAATTTATTTCTAATATGTTAGGTGTCAGGCGATCGGGTGTAACGATTGCGGCCAATGGTTTGCAAAATGCAGGACTAATCAGTTATAACAGAGGTAAAATTACTATTCTTGATTATGAAGGTTTAGAAAACACTGCCTGTGAATGTTATCGTTTAGTACAAAATGAGTTTATCCGATTATTAGGCGCTCGTAGGGGTTAACTAACGAGGTGTTAGGTAATTGGTAATGGGTAATTGGTAATGGGTGATTTTTTATAAATTTCTATTTTTTGAAGTTTGGAGGTAATTTTATAACTCATAATCACCTAACGCCTAATGCCCAACACCTTATTCAAAAACCTAAAACCTAACGCCTAACACCTAAAACCTTCTTAGTTATTTACTTCTACCATTTCAATAACTCGATCATCCAAATCTTTAACTAAAAAATTAAGAGGTTTATCTTGACGAATCTTATACTTTAAACGACGAGATTGCACTCTCAATAATAAACCTTCCAAACATTCATGATCAAAACACACATGACGTTGTTGATTTTTAGTACCAACAGACGCACCATTAATAATATGTATTTGTGTATTTTTTTTCAATTGATACCATAATCCTTCGGTAGTATTAGGGCCTCTATTTAGATTAGTCGAACCCATATAAATTGGATCAATCGCTGATGCACTAAGACCTTGCTCATAATTATAATAATAATGTAAAGGAATATCAGCCACAGGTAAATTTAATAAACCTTCATAAAATTGTCGGGCAATATTCAAATCAGACACCATTACTGTATATACTTTAGGGGCAGTAGTTAAAAACATCCACATCGCAACCCCATAAGCAGCTAATAACATCACCATAATACCCTGAGTAGAAAAAAGAGTATCACTTAACTCAGGAAAAAAAGCGGCGATCGGAACCGAAACAAAAATATCAGAAAGTATAACCATAAAATAAATAAAAGTAAAAATGAATAAAAATTTAATTTAATAGTGATCTATTCGTACTTATTAGTATTATATTAATAGTTGACAAATATTATGACTATTTTAATAAGACTCTAAATTTATTGTTGTAAAGCCGTTGGAAAATTCTAATTTTGTCGAAACAAAGCATACTTTAATTGAATCTCTTTTATCCAGTGATGATACAGAATTACTCAGTTTCTGTCAACAATATCTTGATCAAGGAAAGTATCTCGTTGCTATTTTTTGTCGAAATGCAACGTTAGTTAGGACTTTAATTGAACATTCTATAATTGATCAAAGTCAAATTAATAAAATTTTTACAATTATTTGGCAAAGTATTTTTCCTCAATTATTCACTTTAAAATTGGATATTAATAATAGTAGTCCAGAATTCCAATCCTTATCTAATTGGTTGATTTATATTACCACTTTAAAAATTACTGACGAAGAGTTATTATTGAACATTCCTGATAATCAAATTAATGTTAGTGTCGAAAATTTACCTTTAGATTTTTATGTAGAAAAGGCTTTAGATCAATTAACTCCTTTACATCGTTTAGTTTTTCTCCTCAAGGAAAAATTTAATTATTCAGAGCCACAAATTATTGATTATTTATTAAAAGAAGGAGAAATAATTAATTTTGAAGATTTACCTCTTTACTTAGAAGAAGCTTATCATTCCTTAATTGGTCATTTACCAGAAGATATTTGTCTTATTTATGACATTTAGTGATGATAAAAAAGAAACCGTCCAGACTAAACTAGACGGGGTGTGGTGTGAGGAGTGAACGAAAATTTACATCTTCGTCCAATACTATTGTAAAACAAATCTAAAATCATTGCAGACTCTTTGAACAATTTTCTTTTATTTCAAGAATCTTTTTGTCCTAGGGCGTGTCATCATTTAAATCTAGGATGCAGTCATAGTAAGACTTTAATAAC
>CAZWLZ010000216.1:0-6414 GCA_964634505.1 uncultured bacterium
CAACCCAAGCATGGGCTAATAATTGTTTTTTTTCTTTGCGAACTCCAATACATAATTTACTTTCTATTCCTTCTTTTTTTAAAAGATACCATAATAATAAAGATTGCCTTAAGCAGGTAGCAAATGGATAATATTTAGAAATAATTTTGATAGTTTTCGCTATTTTAAATATTTTGGATAAATTTTGGGGATGATTATTAATTTGTTTAAATTTTGGTACTAATTTAGTTAACAATACTTGCGTTTTTTTTAATCCTTTTAATTGTAAGTAAAAATGAATTAAAGGTAACAAAATTAATCCTTGTATTACTAAGGATTTTTCTAAGAAAGAAAGTTTAAAAAAAGTCTTTAATTTATGATTTAATTTAGTAATTAATAATTTCAATTTAATATTAATAAAAAAGTTTATTTTTCCAATTGATTTTTAAAGTCTTTTAATAACAAATCTAACATAAAAGGGTCAGTAGTTGCATGATGTAGTTTTGCGGCAAAAGGAATATAAAGTTGATTATTTTGTTCGTATCTTTTGCCAAAATAAAACATTGGTTGTCCTATAATTGTACTTCGATAATAATGTAATGTTAATCCTGTAAATTGTAAATTTGGTAAATTTCCGACAAAACAAGAAAGTAAATAGGTTTCATGATTTACTCTTTCTCCTTCACCTTTTCTACTATTATTCAATTTTTCTCGATATTCTTTAATAAAATCAACATAAGATAATTTATTTACGTTTTCTAATACCATTTCGCTAAAGCGATTTTTATGATTAATTGCGACGGGAATAACAAAAAAGGGATTAATTTTATACCATTGATTGTTAATTAATCTTAAATTAAAACAAGGATGTTGGGGCAAAATTTGAGCTAAATTCCATAATAAAAAGGCAAAAAAAGTTGCCTCTTTAATAGGATTAGATTTATATAATTGATAGGCTGTTGTTACTTCTAATTGAAGGGTTATATCTACATAAGGAATTTGTAAAATATCTTGATTTGTGAAAAAATCTAATGACCAATTTAGATAACCTTCTTTTTCTTTTTCTGTTAATAATTTTGGTTCATATTTAAGAGGAATTACCATAAATTTTTGCTTAAATTGAATTATAAATTAACTTATTTTAATAAACTAATTTTGTCTATTATATCATTAATTAGTAATGAAGAATATTATGAATTATTATTGAGAAATTGACTTTAGTGTATTAAGGGCAAGGGCAGTAATCATTAATAAAAATGAGTGTATTTTATAGGTAATAAAAATCCATTTTATTGCTACAAATCTATTACTAAAAGTTGGAATTAACCCTTTATTATTTATTAGATAATATTCTCAATTTATTCATCATAATTCTTGTGGCGATCGCCATTTATAAACAAACATTTTTTGTTCAAAATAGTTGAGAGTTTAGGCAAAGGGTTTAAACCCCTTGTTAACAGTTTTAACTTTTTGTTAACGTCCTAGGTATTCTAGCGATTGTTAGAATTTTTATTCTAATCTATTGTTTGATGACAAATTTATATATACTAGAATGTCTAACCTTTAAGATTTTACAACCACTGTCTTAAATCATTAACTATCAACTCTATTAAATTATTAATTATGGCTGAATCGTATTTAATCGATAAATTACAATCGGTGAAACAAACTTTTGAAGAATTAACTCGCCGTTTGGCAGACCCTGATATTGCTACTAATCCTGATGAGTTACAAAAAGTAGCAAAAATGCGGGCTTCTTTAGAGGAAACTGTTGATACTTATGACTTATGGCATAAAACTAATCAAGATTTAATTGAAACTAGAGAACTGTTAAGACAATCTCAAAATGACGTAGAAATGAGAGAAATGGCTATGATAGAAATTGAAGATTTGGAAATTAAGTTAGAAGATTTAGAAAATAAACTAAAAGTTTTATTATTGCCTCGTGACCCTAATGATGATAAAAATATTATGTTGGAAATTAGAGCAGGTACAGGAGGAGATGAGGCTGGTATTTGGGCGGGGGATTTGCTGAGAATGTACTCTCGTTATGCCGAGTTAGAAAATTGGTCAGTAAAATTATTAAGTGAGTCTTCTGCTGAAATGGGGGGCTTTAAAGAAGTTATTCTGGAAATTACTGGAGAGAGTGTTTATAGTAAATTAAAATTTGAAGCTGGAGTACATCGAGTGCAACGAGTACCTTTGACTGAGGCTGGAGGTCGGGTTCATACATCGACTGCTACGGTGGCTATTATGCCCGAAGTGACGGAGGTGGAGGTACATATTGATCCTAAGGAAATAGAGATAACTACGGCTCGATCTGGGGGTGCTGGTGGTCAAAATGTTAATAAGGTAGAGACTGCTGTTGATTTAATTCATAAACCTACAGGTATTCGAGTTTTTTGTACAGAAGAACGCTCTCAACTTAAAAACCGTGAACGGGCTATGCAAATTTTAAGGGCGAAATTATATGATCTTAAATTACAAGAACAACAATCTGAAATTACTGATAGAAGGCGATCACAAGTGGGTACGGGTTCAAGATCTGAAAAAATTCGTACTTATAATTACAAAGATAATCGAGTTACGGATCATCGTTTGGGGCGTAATTTTGATTTAGGTATTGCTTTAGAAGGAAAAATTGATCCGATGATTCAAGCCTGTATTACTCAAGATCAACAAGAGAGATTAGAGGCGATGGCTTCTTCTCCTACCACGGCTGAATCTTTAATTTAAAAATAAATTTCAAATATTAGACTTATGATAGACTGTCAATAGTTAAAAATGAGCTTTTCCTAGTTTAGATTAATGAGGATTAAATGTAATCTTAATAAAGGTTTTGTTGGGTTTCATTCATCAACCCAACCTACAAAAATTAAGATTGTTTTTTCATTTGTTTTCTAATTACCCAAATTACGAATAAAAATCCTAAAGTTAATAAAGCAATTTTAGAAAAGGGGCCTATATATTTTTCTAATAGGGCATAATTATCTCCTAAAATATAGCCTCCAATAGTTAATAAAGATACCCACATTAATGTTCCTATGGTAGAATAAATCACAAAAGAACTCATTTTCATGTTATTTATTCCCGCTGGAAGGGATATAAGAGTGCGGATACCAGGTACTAATCGACCTAATAATACGGCTTTTATTCCTTGTTTATCAAACCATTTATTAGCTTTATTAATGTCTGTTGCTGAAACAAAAATCCATTTACCATATTTATCAGCTATTTTTTCTAGTCTAGCTTCATCTACTATTTTTCCTAAATAATACCAAGGAAATGCCCCTAAAATTGTGCCAATAACTCCTGCGGCGATCGCCGGAATTAATTCCATTTTTCCTTGAGAGACGGTAAAACCAGCTAAGGGCATGATTAATTCTGAAGGGATGGGCGGAAATAAATTTTCTAAAAACATCAAGAGGGCAATACCTATATACCCTAAGGAATTCATGGTATTTGTAATCCATTCAGTCATAATTTTAATTATATTTTCTCTTTAATTAATTAAAGATTTTAACCTTATTTTCTCCAAAATACTCAGTTAACTAATTAATTGTTTGATTTTTTCTTTATTCAAATAACGTCCGATAAACACTAATTTAGTTTCTCTTTTTTCTGCTGACTTCCATTGGCGATCGTAAAAAGATTCGAGGCGATCGCCAACACCTTGAATAACCATTCGCATGGGTTTATTAATAACATTGATAAAACCCTTAATTCGATAAATTTCTTCATTTTTAAGCAAAGAATGTAACTTATTAATTAATAATTGATGATCAAGAGAAGAATCAATAACAATACAAATAGAATCAATATCATCATCATGATCATGGTCTTCTTCTGTATCGTGATGGGAAGGTCGATTAATTAAATTATCTTCAACAGCCGCATTAAAACCTAATAAAAGTTCAGAATTAATCTCCCCATTTTGACAAGCAATGACTTTAACTTCTGGACGCAATTCTTGTTTTAACCATTCTTTAACTTGACTTAAATTAGTATCATCAATTAAATCAGTTTTCGTCAATAAAATTAAATCTGCACAAGCTAATTGATCCTCAAATAACTCCTCAATAGGGGTTTCATGCTCTAAACTAGAATCAGACTCCCTTTGTTTTTCTAAAGCTGTAATATCACCAACTACATTACCTTTAGCTAAAGCCTCTCCGTCTACTACAGAAATAACTCCATCGACTGTAGCATGATTACGAATATCTTGCCATTTAAAAGCCTGTATCAAAGGCTTCGGTAATGCCAATCCTGAAGTTTCAATGATAATACAATCAATATTATTTCTTTTCGTCAATAATTCTTGCATAACAGGGTAAAATTCTTCCTGTACAGTACAACACAAACAACCGTTAGTAAGTTCAACAATATTATTTTGAAAATTATTTTCTTCATCACAAATTTGACAATCTCGAAGTAAATCGCCATCAATACCAACTTCTCCAAACTCATTAACTAAAACAGCGATTTTTTTCCCTTGACTATTTTGTAACAAATTACGAATTAAAGTAGTTTTTCCTGCGCCTAAAAAGCCAGTGATAATGGTAACGGGAATTTTGTGCATTTTTTATTTATTTATTTATTTATTTGATTATTTCTCACAAAAATTATGAGAATAAATTTATATCTATATGTTCTCATAGGATCAGAAAATATACAAATTGACCTACTATAAAGTAAGTTTGCTTTGCCGTATTTGGGAATCAAAATTCCTTCCATAATAAAATACTAAATCAAGTCAGAGAAGAGATATAAATTGGCGATCGCCAATTTATATTAAACTATTTTCTATCAAAAAGATTTAAGTAGCTGATTTAAAATTGTATTTTTTTAGAGAATCATCAATAATTTTAATTTCATTGGCAAAAGATTTAGATAGAGGTTCAGTAGTTTTAATTACTGCTGGTAAATCATTGGTATTAATATTTTCTTTATTTTGAATAAAAGCATTTTCGATAGTTTCTTTAACTACTGCCTCAATCTCCGCACCACTAAAAGTGTCAGTTTGTTTTATTAAAGTAATCAAATCAATATCTTGATGAAATTTACCTCTTTTAGTTAAATGAATTTCAAAAATATTTTTTCGTTCATTTTCGGTAGGAAAAGTCACCGAAAATAACTCATCAAATCTACCCTTGCGTAAAAATTCTGGGGGAATTTTAGAAATATCATTAGCGGTTGCTACCACAAAAACCGTATTTTCTTTTTCCTGTAACCATGTTAAAAAATTACCAAATAATCGAGTAGTAACTTCACCGTCTCCGCTACTTTCGCCAATTCCTGCGAAGGCTTTTTCAATTTCATCTATCCACAAAATACAAGGACTTACCGCCTCAGCTATTTTAATCGCCCGTCTAAAATTTTCCTCACTTTCCCCTACATATTTCCCTAATAATTTACCAATATCTAACCTTAATAAAGGCATTTCAAAAAGTCGAGAGGTAGCTTTTGCCACTAAACTTTTACCACAACCCGGCATTCCTCTTAACATAAATCCTTTAGGAATATCTACCCCATATTTAATCGCTTTATCTAATTCTTTAAAGATTTTTGCTTTTTGATTTAACCATTTTTTGAGATTTTCTAAACCGCCAATATCTTTAATAGTTTCTTTAAAATTAACTATTTCTACTGTGCCAGTTTTTTTGATTATTTGCTCTTTTTCTTGAATAATAAATTGCTTATCATCAAGACTAATATTACCTCCTTTTTCATAGGCTAAACATAAAATTTGCTTAATTTCAAATTCTGTTAATCCTTTGGAAGATATAGCTAATTCCTTGATTATTTTTTCATTAATCTCAACTTCTGATTCTTTGGTAAATTTCTGAATGATTTGAGCAATTTGTTCTACTTGAAGAAGAGGAAAATCAAAGACAGTGATTAAATGTTCTAATTCTGGAGGTATGATTAATTTACTGCTAACAATAAAAATTACCGTTTGAAAAATGTCTTGTTTTGTATTTAAAGTTTTGAGGGAGATCGCCTTTAACAGTGCAATAACTTCAGGGTTTTCTAAGTGAAAATGAATATCTTTTAAGACTAAAAAATTTTCTCCGTCTTGTT
Source organism: uncultured bacterium (assembly GCA_964634505.1). Lineage (GTDB taxonomy): Bacteria > Cyanobacteriota > Cyanobacteriia > Cyanobacteriales > Cyanobacteriaceae > CAZWLZ01. The sequence goes on from CAZWLZ010000216.1 coordinate 6,061, forward strand.
CATAAAATGGAGTTAAAAAACTAGCTAAATCTTTTTTCTAATTATAATCTTTGCGGTTTTTCGACTTAAAATCTACCTCCCCAAAAGCATCATTATATTCATAAATTTGATTGTAATTACCGAATATTTCTCCTACTTCTTTAATTAAGGCATCAACGGCAGTAAAGTCAAAGTGGTTAATATAAATTATAGGACGTAAAGCATTAATATAAGAGACTAATTTATCTGTGGTTTCTTTCATTTTTTTATATTAATTAAGACTTTCTTCTATGGTAAATTTTAATATGTCTTTAGGGGGAATATAGAACCCATTTGAGATCTATTTTAAGAAAGACGATCAGGCGAAGCCTGCCA
>CAZWLZ010000217.1:0-6382 GCA_964634505.1 uncultured bacterium
GGACTTTTTTTTGTTGAGAAATATAACGGGTGTCCTCTTTTGACATTTCAGATAGGAGCATCCAGAAAAAGATGAACATCAATAGTCAAATATCCAGAATCAAAATTATAATATAGGTAGTTTCCTTTTGTCGTATCTAATGAAAAAGATATTTCTCCTGATGGAACAATTACAGTTCCTAAATTTAGATTTACACTATTAGCAGTCCCTGTAAATTCAGTTATTTGTTGTGCCGCAAAACCAGATATGGAATATTTACCGTCTTGAGTAAGAGTTGAAGCAGAAACTATGCTGGGAGAAAAAACTCCCACTCCAACTACTACGGATAATAACAAGTTTTTAAGGGTAGTCATAAGTAACTGTCTCTATGCTTTTCTTAATTTGGTGAGTACGATCGCCCCTCTCATATCTCAGGTCAAGCAACAGCCCAACCCAAAACCAAGTATTGACAAAATCAATATACACACTCCTCCCCGATGAAGTATCCTACGATACATTTTAATAAGTCTTTACATTTTCAATTGATTAAGTAATTCTTCTTTAGTTTTCACCCCTTCTAAACAACTTAAACCTTGACAAACGATCGCCACTATTTCATTGGGTAAATTATCCACTATTTTTAAAACTGTAGTAGGCAAATAAAGGGGGATTAAATCTTGTATTAAATTTGTATTACTTTTAACTACTTTTCCATTCAAATACCAATCTAAAGCAACAAATAAAGTAGGACAAGAAACAGGGGATTTATCCATAACCACAGAAAAAGTCTTTAATCCTTCCTCCGCATAATGTAAATATTCTTGATCATCAGTTAAGAGAAAAAGACGCATTAAATTAGTAATAGCAATGCCATTGGTAGAGTAAATAGCATTATCAATATAACTACGTTCTTTAATTAATAAATCGTTATTATTGTCACTAGAATTGTTATAATATCCCCCACTTTCGATACACCAAAAATAATTATGAAATTCCGATTGAATGGCGATCGCCATTTCTAACCAACGATTATTAGTAGGATTATTATGATGTAAATCTAACAAAGATTTTATCAATAAAGTATAGTCTTCAGCTTGGGCTAAAATACTAATTTCACCATCATAATTAAGACGATAAAAACGATTATTTTCCCATTGATTATTGATAATAAAATCAACACAATTAACAGCCGAATCTAAATAATTTTGATCCTTAAAAACACCATAACATCTAGCCAAACCAGAAATCATTAAACCATTCCAAGCAGCAATCATTTTAGTATCAGTAACAGGGGGAATACGCCCTAACCAGTTGATATTTTTGGCTTCTTCGTTATTTCTAGCAGGAGTAAACTTAGTGATATTTTCTGCTCCATAACGAACTTTAAATAATTTTTTTAAAGCAGTTTTTACTATGTCTAATAACTCTATTTTGTCTTGTCTTTGTAAAACATTTTTACCATCAAAATTGCCATTTTCACTAATAGTAAATTGTACTTTTAATGCTTCTAATTCTTCAGTCGATAAAACCTCTTTTAATTCCAAATATGACCATACATAAAAAGCCCCTTCTTCGGGTTCAAAATCTTCTTTTGTATCAAAATTATCTGCATCTTGAGAACAATAAAAATACCCTTTATCCGCAGTCATTTCTCTTTTTAACCACTGTAAAGTATCATAACAAGAGGTTTGATACGCTGATTCTTGAAAGCCAAAACTCCATAAATTAGCCAAAAATTCCAGAATTAAACCATTATCATAAAGCATTTTTTCAAAGTGAGGAATAGTCCAAGTAGCATCAACCGTATAACGATGAAAACCGCCTCCCACATGATCATAAATGCCACCATTTACTAAATCTTTTCCTCTTTGATTAGCCAATTTTTGGTCTTGATTATCACCTTTAAAATTAAATAAACACCCTTGCAATGTCAAATTTGCATAAGGAATCATGGGAAATCTTGGACTACTTAAATCATTCCGATTTAATACTGCTGTATTGGTTTTAATTCCTTTTTTTAATAAATTTTGATCTAAATTATTAACATTAGAAGGCATAATTATACTTTGATTTAATGCTTCTAATAATCCCTGTTTAAAGTCTTCCAATTTATCTTTTTGATTATGATAAAAATCATTAATTACTGTTAGTAATTCTAAAAATCCGGGTCGTCCGTAGCGAGGCTCAACCGGGAAATAAGTACCCCCATAAAAAGGCACTAAATCATCAGGAGAAATAAAAATATTTAGAGGCCAACCTCCTTGCCCTGTCATCATTTGTAATGACTGCATATAAATACTATCTAAATCAGGACGTTCTTCCCTATCTACTTTGATGGCTATAAAATTGTCATTAATATATTTGGAGATCGCCCAATCAGAGAAAGCTTCACCTTCCATAACTGTACACCAATGACAGCTAGAATAACCGATAGACAAAAAAATAGGTTTATTGTCATTTTTTGCTTTTGCTAAGGCTTCTTCACTCCAAAATTGCCAATTGATGGGGTTTTCGGCGTGTTTACGTAAATAAAGACTTTTAGTTTCTCTGAGACGATTATTAGTCATAGTATTGGCAGTTTAATGATTATTTTTCAGTTTAGCAAAATTTGAGTTTTTTTCAAAAGATAATTTATCCTAATCCTAGTACACCTTGTTTCTTAACAAGTACAGCTTTTGACAAGCATGACTGTTTGATCTTAAATTTTTAGATGATTATGTCTCGCAAAGGCGCAAAGGTAAGAGGAAATAAAATTTTTTGTTCTCCCCAACACCCTAAAACCCTAACACCCCAAATTCTTCTACAGATCCATTGTTATAGTTAAATTTTGATTAGGGTTAAAAGATTTATTATTATCTTTTTTTGTCATTAAAATTATTAATAAAAAAGCAATTAAAAGAGAACTTATAATCGCAATAAAAATAAATTTTTTTGAATTAATTAAAGTTACTTTTTGTAGCGGTTTTTCTTGTTCTTCATTAGTAGTAAAAATAGGTAAACTTGGTATTATTTCTTTAATTTCCGGCCAAGATAAAATTTTTTCTTCTGCATTAAGTTTATGTTTAAGTTGACAATAAACTAAAGAAACAGTGACATTATCATGACCATTTTTATTAACACCAATATTAATCAAATTTTTACAGGCTTGAACTAAATCTAATTCTTGATTAATAACAGGTAAAATCTCTTTTTTCCAATGTTGTTCAACTCGATCAAAATCAGATAAACCATCAGAACATAATAAAAAAACACAATTTTGATCTAACATTAAGCGTTGTACATGGGGATGCAAACTTTGAGAATTATTTGTGCCTAAGGCTTGTAATAATGCCCCACTTTGAGGGTGTTGTTGAGTATCACGATAAAACCCATTCCCTGAACGAACTTCTTTTGATAATAAATCATCATCCATGGTTACTTGATGACAGGTATCTTCAGTAATCCAATAAATACGGGAGTCGCCCACGTGTGCTAAATATATTTCATGGGCGATCGCCAAACTAGCCACAAGAGTAGTACCCATTCTAGCCCGTTCTTTCCGTTTTTCCTCAATATTTTGACCAAAAATTTTATCATTAGCTTTATAGATAGCATTAATGATTTTTTTCTCATCAATTAACGCACTCCACAAAGGATTATTTTTTTGAATTTGTGTTTGTTCTTTATATACAGAAAATAACTCTTTTTTGATCATTCTGATAGCTAATTTAGAAGCTATTTCTCCCCCTTCTTGGCCTCCTAAACCATCACAAACCATCGTTAAAGTATCAATACCAGCATAAACTTTATGTAATTTTTTAGAAGTAGGATAACAAGAATCCTCATTATTGCTTCTTTTTCTACCAGTATGAGTGCCGCAAATAATTTGATATTCAAAATAAAAACTTTTTCCAGCATAGTGATAAATAACCTGATCTAGAATTTGTAAAACCTTTTCAGGATCATTAATAAGTTTTTCCTGCAAACAGAAACTTAAATTTTTGAGAAATTCTTGAATAATCTCATTACAATTAGTGCTTAATTGTGACCAAAAATCACCCAAACTTTGTAAAGTAATATTTTCTGCCTGATCTGATTTTAATTCTAATAATTGAATAATCGAACCATTTAGCCTTAATAACTCATGATCTAATAAACTAGAGGCAACTTTTTTAGTAGCTAGAGGTTGCCATAATTTAATCATTTGCCATAATAAATTAAGTTGTCTTAAACTCGATAAATTAGGCCATTCCTCTACTAAATAAGGAAACAATTTGGGGTTAATTATTTGACCAAAATCATCAGTTTTAATACTACTAAATTCTAACAACCAAATAGGTTCTTGTTTCCCAATAACTCCATAAACTTGAGGCAAATGAAGTCGATGAGGAAATAATTTTAAATATACTTTTATTTCAGAAGGAATATTTTTAAGAAAACTCGGATTAATACCTGGTTTGGTATCTAATAAAACTCGATCTTGATACAAAAGATAACGATCGCAAATTAAATCTCCCAAATTATAAATTCTAATTTTGTCACCTAAACACCAAAGATAACGTTTAATAACAGGAGTACCACATTGAGAACAAAATTCAGCCTGAAGAGGGTTTAAAGTGTCACATTTAGAATTAACACAATAGATAGAAATTTCTGAATTAGTCATAATATTCTCAACACTTATACTCGACAAAATAGAATAATTAATTATACAAATAGCATCTTTTATGATACTGAATAAAGGAGTATTTAATTAACTTTATTTTTTTAACAGTTACCTAATTATGAAATAATTTGGTTAAATATTTTTTATATTATCAACAAGGTAAATTCAATGGCATTAATAATTAGTACAGTTAATATGAAGGGAGGAGTAGGAAAAACAACTTTAACCGTTAATTTAGCAACTTGTTTGTCCAAAAATCATCAAAAAAAAGTTTTAGTCTTAGATTTAGATTCTCAAATTAGTGCTACTTTAAGTTTAATTTCGCCTCAAGAATTTGGGAATTTAAGAAAAAAACGAAAAACTTTAAGTTATTTAATTGATAGTGTCATTAAACCTAATCCCTATTCTAAGTTAAGTGTTAGTGATATTATTTGTAAAGATATAGCTGGAGTGAAAAATTTAGAATTGCTACCCGGAGATATTGAACTTTATGATGAGTATATTGTATCAGAAACCTTGCACCAACAGGCGATCGCCGAAGGTACAAAAAACGATTTTGAATATGTATGGAATAATTTTGAAAGAGTTTTAATTAAAAAAATTCTCGAACCCATCGTTAATGATTACGATTATATTATTATGGATTGTGCCCCTGGTTATAACTTATTAACTCGTAGTGGCATTGCAGCTAGTAATTTTTATTTGTTACCCGCTAGGCCTGAACCCTTATCCTTAGTAGGGATACAGTTATTAGAAAGAAGAGTAAAAAAATTAAAATTAAGTCATGCAGATGAGCAACCCTTAAATTTACAACTGTTAGGAATTGTCTTTATTTTGTCTGAAAGTGGCTTATTTGGACGTTCTGATCGTTATTATACCCAAGTCAAAAAAAGAGTTGAACAGGATTTTTCATCGCAAAAAATATTTACTACAGATATTCCGATGGATGTAAATGTGGCAAAAGCCGTAGATATGTTTACTCCCGTAGTAGTAGGAATGCCTAATTCTAATGGTTCAAAGGCTTTTGTGCAACTAACCAATGAATTTTTACAAAAAATTAATGAACAACAATAGTTCTTTTTCCTTTATTAAGATGAGAAGATTTTTTCTTGGCGATCGCCAAGTGTAAATTAAAGTAAATTTTCAAAAGCCGTAATATTTTCAAGGCTAATAGTTTCAAGATGAAGTCGTTGCAATTGATTTATATCATCAAGTTGATTAATTTGGGTGATTAAGGAAGCTGGTAAAGTTTGAAAACGTTTTTCTAAAATACTAATAATATTTTGTCGTAAATTAGTTTTAATGCCCTTTTGTAAACCTTCTTGTAAACCTTTTTGTAAACCTTTTTGTAAACCTTTTTGTTCAGTTTGTGCTAATTTATCTCTAAAAGTTGTGCGTAATGTCATAATTAATTCCTCTTCTGTTTTATTTATTTTTCCTACTTTTTGTTTATTTAATTCTAAATTTGCTAATAGTTTATATACTAATTCTAAAATAATTTCTTGACAAAAAGTATTTTCTATTTTTTTCAATTCTTCCATCGCTTTTAATTGAGTATTTCCTTTGCCTAGTATTCTTAGCCAAAATGTTTCTTTATTTACTGGCAATTGATGTACTGCTATTATCGTTGTAAATAATTCTGGGGGTAAAAAATAGATTCCTTTTTCCCAGTTTTCTTCTTTTTTCGCACAAAAACTTGTTAATAAGTAATTGGACAAAATTAATTGCACAAACAAGAGATAATGTAATAGAGTATAG
>CAZWLZ010000218.1:0-6355 GCA_964634505.1 uncultured bacterium
AAATGATGATGGTGATTTTATTGGTTTTGATGTGGTTATTGGTAATCCGCCTTATGGAGTAGATTTAACTAAAATTCAGCAGTCATTTTTTAATACAAATTATGAATTTGGTACAAGTGAAACGGCAATTTTATTTATTAAAAAAGGATGGGATATTTTACAGGAGAAAGGAAATCAATCTTATATTATTCCTAAATCTTATACTTTTGCTTCAAATTATGGCAAAATCAGAAATTTTACTATTAATAATTTAACAGAATTAGTTGATGGTGGTAAGGTTTGGCAAGATGTTAAATTAGAGGTTTGTATTTTTCGTTTAAATAAAGCAGAAAAAAGCCAATTTTATTATTCTAATAAGTTAATTAATACCCAAATTATTAAGCAAACTTTGATAGAAAAAAATTTAGTTAAGATTTTTGATTTCTTTCTGAATGGATTAACTAATGAAGAAATTAATCTAGGTTTAACAATAATTAAACATTCTCAAACATTAAATGATATATCTACTAATCAAAGAGGTGCAATGATTCAAAAATTGCTTTCTGAAAATGGCGATATTAATGTTATTGGTGGTGCAGAAATTCAAAAGTATGGTATTAAAAGAATTAAAGGTCAAGTTAATTTTCAAGAAATAAATGATTCAAAAGCATTGATTAAGGCTAATTCTATCTTGGTTCAAAATATAATTGCTCATATAGAAAATCCTTATCCTCATATACAAATAACGGCAGCAATTCCTGATAGTAATAATTATTTTTTAGTTGATACTATTAATCAAATTACTTTAAATAATCATTTTTCTCCTGAGTTTATTTGGGGAATTTTACATTCTAAATTAATTAATTGGTATGTCTATAGATTTATTTTTAGTAAAGCAATACGAACAATGCACTTTGATAATGCAACAACTTCTAAGATACCAATACCTAAAATTATAAGTAATAATATTCTGAATATTATTAAAGAAAAAGTTACTCAAATTCTTGATCTTAAAAAAGCTAATGTTAATCAAGATACCAGTGAAATAGAAAGAGAAATAGATTTATTAGTATATGAATTATATGGGTTAACGACAGATGAAATAGCGATTATTGAGGGTAGATAATAAACTAAAAACTCCAGACTTTTTGAAAAATGTAATATTTAACCCAAGTTGCTACCTAATGTTTCAATTATTATGAACGTAACCTTGAACTAAAGTTCAAGGCTGAAAGCTAAAGTCAGCTAAAGCGGACTCAAACTAATATTTTAGGGTTTCTAGTAAAATCTTAACCCGTTGAAACGGGTTTTAGTTCTGAGCTGCGAACTTTAGTTCAGAGCGATTGCTTTAGATTTCAAGAGGTTGTTTTTTTCTAGGTAGCAACTTGGGTTTAATTAATATGAAGAATTCATTTTATTAAATAAATAGAAAACAGTTATTACATGAAATTTTTTAAAAAAATAAGTATAAAAATTATATTATTACTAGGAATATTATTATGCTTACTCTTTAATCCGTATCGACAGATAAAAGTTGAAAAAATAAAAATAAAAATTGATCAACAAAAATATTTAATTGCTCGTATTTACACTCCACAAATAAGCAATGATCAAATACCTAATGTTATTGTTACTCATGGAGTTAATAACAGTAAAGAGCAGATGAATAATCTTAGTTTAAATATTGCTCATGGGGGAATGAGGGCTATTAGTTTTGATTTTGGGAATTTCGGGGAATCTTATCGTTTAACTACGAGCTTAACTTTAGCTGATCTTGAATTAAATACGATCAAAGATACTGAGATAGTTATAGATTTTCTTCGTAAGAATTTGCCCTATTTTCAATTTGATAAATTAGGTATTATTGGGCATTCTATGGGTGGGGCAACTACATTGCAAATTAGTAGCAAATTCCCTGATATAAACTCAAGTGTTGTTATGAGTATGGGAGGCTATGCAAATAAAAATGCACCTAAAAATTTACTATTTACGGTAGGTATTTATGAACAACTTAATCCCTTATCTAAAATATTAAATTTTCTTGATGATAATTTAAAAAAAGAATGTAATTTGATTAATAATCTGTGTGGTAATTTTCAAGAAAAAAATGCCCGTAAAATATTTATTTCTGGTACAACAGATCATATTATTGCTCCCTACGATTATCGGTTTAATCAAGAAATTGTTACTTGGCTACAGAAAAGTTTTAATTTGCCTGTAACTAATTCAACATTAAAAATTGGTTTATTTCTTTGGGGAATTTTTTTAGTTTTTATCAGTCTGATTCCTATACATATAAAACAGTTAATTAAAGTGAGGACTTATTTTTGGCGATCGCCATATCTGAGTAAATTAAATATTTTAGTGATTGTTGTTACTATATACTTTGTCAATTTCACCCAAATAATCAATACAAATCTAGCTTGTATTTTGATAATATACCTGCTAATTGTTACTTTAATTAGCGATTATATTTTACTTAAAATTAAGATCAATATAACTCAAGTTTATAAAACTTTAATTTACTTATTTTTAATTTTAAATACAGTTTTAGTTTCTACTATAATTTTAGGTTTATTTGTGCTTAAAGAATATCCACAGTACTTTTTACAATTACCTAATTTTATTATTCAATGGTGGTTTTTTATTCCTTATAATTATGCTCTAAATATTAAAGTCTTACTTTTTCCTCAATATAGTTTTAATTTACAACCTAGTTGGTTATTTTGGTTATTAATTGCCTTGGAATTTATCAGGCAAGGTATAGTCTTGCAAGTATTTGAAATTGTGATCAAAAGAATCTGTCATGGATTACGTCAACCGTTTTCTTTCAGAATAGCCATGTCTAAACAAGAATTATTTATTCTGATATTTTTATTAATTTGTGCAATTTTTTTAGTGTATCAAAGACTAAATGACGATATTATCTCAACTATTTTTTCTTTAGGTTTTGAAGTGTTGAAACTATTTATAATTATGATTTTATTACCAATTATATTAACTATATTGATTATTAAAAACAAATGGTTAAATCAAAATATTATATCAATTACTGACTGACGTTACGCAATTCAGGGCGGAAACCCTTGATTTTTCGTTTTAAGCTAATGGACAAAACTATTCAAATCTCGTTTAGCTGGGTAACCTCAGTTAATAAGTCCTATTTAGAGTTATGGATGGTAGTTCGCCAAAAAACTTTTTATAATCCCTGCTGAAATGACCTAGACTCCAAAAACCATATTGATTCGCTATTTCTTCAATGGTGGTTTCGTAAGGGTTTACTTTTTTTAATCTTTGATAAATTTGATTTAAACGTAGTATTTTAAAGTATTTTATGGGACTTAAGCCAACTACATGTTGAAATCCATAAGAAATTGTACGGCTTCCTGCGTTTAAAGCAAGACAAATGTCTTTAAGGGTAATGGGTTGATCTAAATGGGCTATCATAAAAGCTGTGGCTTCTTGAAAAAGTTTTGCTCGAAAATTGGGCGTTAAGAGTAAAGATTTAGTATTAGAGGGAAAGGGAATAGAATCAATTAGTAATGGGATAAAGTTTTCAAGAATTAATTTATCTAAAAATTTTTTATGGAAAGTTTGAGGGGATGTTTCCATAACTTGAAATACTCTATTTAAGTAGATTTGAATTTTTGATCTACTTTCAGGTAAAAAAATATGATTACGATCAAAAAAACGATAGTCTATGTCAGGGCGATCTAAAATTTCTAAGTAATTTTGAAGAAAATTTTTTTCAATGCGAAAAATTGCTAATTCCATATAAGCTGGTAAGATAGAATCTACTTCTCGGTTATAGTCAAAACCGAAAAGATGTTGACAATTCATTGGTATTCCGTGAGAGTAATAAGGTTGTGCTGTATTGTCGTTAAATAAACAAACAAATTCAATGAAACCCTGAGATTTATGGCCTCTGGCTTGTAGTACGGAACTTGATTTAATTTTGACTAATTGAGCGATACCAAAATCGAGAAAGTTAAGGTTATATTGAAAAGGTGCTTTGGTTAAGGGGGTAAGGTGATAATAGCGTTTGTTATTTAGGATGGTGGATAGTTGATCTATATCATGGAAAGTTTGATTTTGAATAATTATCTTATGTTTTGTTTGTTGCTGTGATAATGGCATAAAATCCTAAGAGTTTTTGAGAATTTGAACAAAAAATTAAGTTAATTAGGGGGAGAAAAAAGAGTGCAATTTTGGAATATTCTAATGATAATACTATGATTTATAGTATTAATGTTTTAATTTTTGTGGAACTAAATATATGCCAAAAGGTAAACCTAATATTTTAATTTTATGGGGAGATGATATAGGACAAAGTAACCTAAGTTGCTATACTGATGGACTTATGGGTTATAAAACTCCTAATATCGATCGCCTAGCTAAAGAAGGTGTACGTTTTAATCATTATTACGCTGAGCAAAGTTGTACAGCAGGTAGGGCTGCATTTATTACAGGTCAAAGTGTATTTCGTACGGGTTTGAGTAAAGTGGGCTTACCCGGAGCTACATTGGGCTTTCAAGCTGAAGACCCTACTATTGCTGAGTTGTTGAAGCCTTTAGGTTATCGTACAGGTCAATTTGGCAAAAACCATTTTGGCGATCGGGATGAACATTTACCTACAGTTCATGGTTTTGATGAATTTTTTGGTAATTTATATCATCTTAACGCCGAAGAAGAACCAGAATTGGCAGATTATCCCGATCCCGAAGAATTTCCTAATTTTAGACAAAGATTTGGTCCTCGTGGTGTACTTCATTGTTGGTCAGATGGTAACGGTGGGCAACGCATCGAAAATACAGGCCCTTTAACTAAAAAACGGATGGAAACTATTGATGATGAATTTTTAGTTGAAACAAAACGCTTTATTCAAGATGCCAAAACTGCGGATGAACCATTTTTTGTTTGGTTTAATACCACTCATATGCACTTCCGCACCCATTGTAAACCTGAAAGTAAAGGACAAGCTGGTCGTTGGCAAAGTGAATATCACGACACCATGATTGATCATGATAAGCAAATTGGTGAAATCTTAAATTTAATCGATGAATTAGGTTTAACTGAAGATACTATCGTTATGTATAGTACAGATAATGGGCCTCATATGAATTCGTGGCCAGATGCGGGTATGACACCTTTTCGTAATGAGAAAAATAGTAATTGGGAGGGTGCTTATCGTGTACCTTGTTTAGTGCGTTGGCCTAATCAAATTCCCGCAGGGGAAGTTCTTAATGGTATTGTTAGTCATTTAGATTGGTTGCCTACTATGTTAGCGGCGGCTGGTGATGCTGATATTAAAGAAAAGTTATTGACTGGTTATCAAGTTGGGGATAAAAACTTTAAAATTCATCTTGATGGTTATAATCAATTAGATTATTGGACAGGCAAAACTGATAAAAGTGCGCGTAAAGAATTTTTCTATTTTTCTGATGACGGTGATTTAACTGGATTGCGTTATGATAATTGGAAATTTGTTTTTATGGAACAACGAGCTACGGGTACTTTACAAGTTTGGGCTGAACCTTTTACTTCTTTGAGAGTGCCTAAAATTTTCAATTTATTAACTGATCCTTATGAAAGAGCCGATATCACCTCTAATACTTACTGGGATTGGATGTTAGATCATGCTTTTATGTTAATTCCCGCTCAAACTTTAGTAGGGGAATTTTTGGCAACATTCAAGGATTATCCTCCTCGTCAAAAAGCTGCTAGTTTCAGTGTTGAAAATATACTAGAAAAATTAGAAAGTGGAATTTCTAGTCGTTAGTGTGAATTTTGGTGATCGTCTTGTTTGGCGATCGCCAATGTATCTATGATATTGAGAGGAAAATCGAAACCTTAGAGAAAAAACAAGATAAATATAACTTGATTAAAATGATTCGACACTTACTAATATAAACAACCAGGATTTTGAGAAAAAGAGGTAAAAAATTTATCTCTAAACATCAAAAATCCTGATAGTTCAACTATTCTGGAGTTTTAACAAAATTTAAAGCAGCTGAATTCATACAATACCGCTTACCCGTAGGCAAAGGACCATCATTAAAAACATGACCTAAATGGGCACCACAATCAGCACAAAGATTCTCAGTACGACGCATAAATAAAGAATTATCAGCCTTATCTTCTATTTTCCCTTCAGCAATAGGTTGCCAAAAACTAGGCCAACCAGTGCCTGAATCATACTTGGTATCAGAAGAAAATAATTCATTACCACAACAGACACAAGTATAAATTCCTTTTTCTTTACTATCGTGATACTTCCCTGTAAAAGCCCTTTCTGTGCCATGTTTTCTAGCAACTTGGAATTGTTCGGGAGTAAGTATTTCCTTCCATTCTTGTTCAGTTTTTTGTACTTTATAAG
>CAZWLZ010000219.1:0-6299 GCA_964634505.1 uncultured bacterium
TTAAGGGGGGTTAGGGGGGATCTAAAATGTCCTCAATAACCCCCCTTAAAAAGGGATATAAACAAAAAATAATGTTCTCTATAAATCCTTTATTGGGGTAGTATGGCTTTAAATTAACACCCTACTAATCTAGCACTCAAATCCCATAAACGCATTCCTTTTTGATCATCTTTAGCTTGATTAGAAACTTCTTGAATAAAAGATTTACGTCCTTCTTTTTGACGATTGCCCCAACTCCAATAAGCACCAGATTGAGCAAATTCCTTGTCAGCCAATACTTGTGCCACTCTTTCCCCTGATAATTCTTCAGAGACGAATCCTTTAGTAATATATTTTTGAAACAAAGGAAATATTTTTTGAAACAAAGGATAATGATTACGAAATAAAGCCGTAGTGGCAACACAACCGGGGTATAAAGAAGTAAAAGTTATGCCCGTTGACTCGTGATAACGTCTGTGTAACTCTCTCATGGTTAAAATATTACAAACTTTACTATCTTTATAGGCTTTAACAGGCTCAAAACTTTTACCATCAATCATGGCATAGGGTTCTTTAAAACCAGCTTCTAATCCTTCTAAATTGCCCAAATCTGGACGAGGAGGAATTTTGCCTCCTAACTCTTTGGGATTATGAGTTACTGTACCTAAAATGACCAATCGGCGATCGCCAAAAGAAGACTTTTGTAAATCTTCTAACATTAAATTACAAAGTAAAAAATGCCCTAAATGATTAGTAGCAACGCTCAACTCATAACCTTCAGGACTTCTAATAGGCTCTTTAATAAGGGGCATATAAATAGCAGCATTACACAGTAAAGCGTCAAGAGATAACCCCCTAAAGCGAAACTGTTTAACAAAATTACGCACACTTGCCAAACTACCTAAATCAATCTCCATAATGGTATAAGTATAGGGGGGAAAATCTAAAGCATCAGCGGCTTTTTGGGCTTTTTCAATATTGCGACAAGCCATTACTACATACCAACCTCTTTTAATCATGGCTTTAGCTGTATATAAGCCTACTCCAGAGGATGCACCAGTGATAACTACAGTGGGTTTTTTTTCAACAGACATTTTTATTTTAATACTAAGACATGAATTATTTATTTCTTATGATCTCATAAGATTGATACCAATAGCAACAAATAGAAATATTGTGATACAAAACTATAATAATTAAAAATAGGCATTAGGTAGTAGGGATTAGGTATTAGGGATTAGGTAATGAATAATTATATTGAAATATAGACTTTTAAAATTTAACCTTTTTTGTTTAAATTTCAGTTTTTTGACGTTTTAAAGTGATTTTATCTTTCCTAAAACTTTCTTTTATTGATTAACTAAACCCCTAACACCTTTTTTTCTGTGTAACATCAGTTAAAAAATTTTTTCATTTAACGTAAAGGCCACCAAGAAACCTTATCTTTAGTTGAACTATAAACTTCTTTAAGTTTTTCCGGGTTTAATACTTGAATAATATCTTCTGAAATATCATTATTTTTCTCTAAATTGATTAATCCTTCTTTTTGCATTCCTTTTAAAACTTGTTCAACTGTACGCTGATTAAGCTGACAAGCCTTAGCAATTACCTCTACAGATAAATCAAAAACATAAATTTTTTGATCATTAGGTTGATTAGATAATTCTCTTTCTTGATAAATTAAAGCTCGTAATAAAGATGCTACAGCTTGAGGAGGATATGTACCACAATTTAATAAATGATATTGAAATTTTTCTCGTAATTCAAATAAAATAGCATAGCGATCTCGGACAAGTTGAAATTGATCATAAATCTTAATTAAATTTGTCAAAGGAATTTTGGTAACATAAGTGGTTTTATACGCTTCGACTAAACAAGGAAAGGCTTTACTTGCCATGCCATAACTAAAAGGTAAACTACGCATCCCAAAACAACTACCTGCATAAGTGATGGAAATAATGCGATCAAGAGGATTACTACGGGCAATTACAGGTCCTCCTTCAAGGATTACATATAAACTATCCAAATTTTCATCGGGTAAAAAAGCGGTAAAAATTGGTCGATTAGAAAATAATTTTTCGATATTCAAATTTTCTAAATCCAAATAAGGAGTTAATTCTTCTTCTGTTAACCCTTTAAATAAGTAAAAATTTTTTGTTAATAAATGAATTAAATTAGTTTTATTTTCCGATTTTTTTTTGATCATTGTCCAATTAATTTACAAATTTTTTTCTTCTATTTTCTCACAATGAAGAAATAACCTATATTTTTATTGAATTTTAATCAAATATGAAATAAAGTTTTGTTTAAATTTATTTACAATTGTTTTTTAAACATAGCAGTAATCAAGATGGTTATAAAAACAAGGGGTTTAAACCCCTTGCCTAAAAGATATTTATAGGGTAGAAATATGCCAACTTCGGCATCTAGGGCTATATGTTTACTTTACTAGGAAACATAAATATCCTATGATAATTGAACATTTGCAATTTATATCAAAATTAAAGCCTTAAAATAACCCTATGGTAAATGTAACATTAGAATCATCTCGTAATCCCTTAAGTGAATATATTGAAAAATTAGAAACGGGTGGGGCATTATTAAAAGAAACTCCTCAAAATTTAATGGAAGTAGTAGGTATTTTAAAATCCTACGGTATCGTTTTAGATAAATATTCCATCAACTTAAACTATATAGCCGAACACCAATTTTTAGTCTTATTTCCTTTTTTCAAATATTTTAACGGCGAATTTTCTTGGCAAAAATTAGGTGCTCATTTATGGCACGATCGCCTAAATTATGAATACGCTGAATACTGCATGAGAGCTATGTTATGGCATGGAGGGGGACAATTAGATCAATACCTTGAAACTCCAGAATTTACCGCTAATATGAAACGAATAATTAAGGCAAAAACTAAGGGAAATTGGTTTATTATTGGGTTAAATAAAATATTTCCCGAATTTCTCAGCGAACAAATTAAAATGTTAGTTTATTACAGTGCATTAGGGCAATTTTGGCGTGTGATGAGCGATATGTTTTTGAGTTTATCAGATTTATATGATCAAGGAAAAATCAACTCTATTACTGATGTAGTACAACATATTTTAGATGCTTTAGTAGCAAATGCGAATAACCCTATCATCTATCAAGTAAAAGTGGATAACGAAATCTATGATTTAATCCCAGAAAGTGCTGGAATTACCTTTTTAATGGATACCGCCGTACCTTATGTAGAAGCAGTTTTCTTTCGTGGTACACCATTTTTAGGCACAGTGTCTTTTAATGCCCAAGCCTATCAAATACCCTTCGATCAAGCCATGTTTAACTATGGAGCATTATATGCTGATCCTTTACCTATAGGCGGTTCAGGGATTCCCCCTACCTTATTAATGCAAGATATGCGACATTTTTTACCAGAATATTTACATGATTTTTATCGTCAAAGTTTGCGAGGAGAAGACGATCTTTTGGTTCAAATTTGTAAAAGTTTTCAAAAATCCATGTACTGTGTAACCACTGCCGCTATTAAAGGTTTAGCTCCCTATCCTTTAGATACTAAAGATTTAGAACAAAAAAAAGCTAATCGCACTTATTTAGAAAATTGGCTTACTCGTTTTATCACCTCTCAAATTAATCAAGTTAATAGTTAACTTTCTATAACAGTTGCCAAGATGCTTAAAACATAAACAAGGGGTTTAAACCCCTTGCCCTTAAAGATGGAAATGTTTTAATTAAGCTGTCTTTGGCGATCGCCAACTGTTGTTATATTCTATATTCAAAAATAATAGTTAAAGGGATGACTACGAACTTATAATCATTGATTTGATCTGAGAAACAAATAAATCATGATCAACAACGGGTTTAGAAATATAACCATCAGCATTACTTTCACTTAAAAATTTTTCTTTATCTCCTCGCATTGCATGAGCTGTAACTAATATAATAGGTAAATTAGCAGTAAGAGGATTAGCCTTTAACATTTTAGTAATAGCAATACCATCAATAGCCTCACCTTGATAATAACTGTTAGATAAAGAAACATCCATTAAAATAACATCTATTTCTCCAGATTCAGCTAAAGTTATTACGTCATCTACATTTTCCGTTCCTTTGACTTCTAATCCGCCTTTTTTTATCAGTATTTTTGAAAATATCCGCAAATTAATTGGATCATCTTCAACAATTAATACAGTTACCATTACCATAAATATTTTTATAAAATTAAATTATAGAGCAATCTTAAGGTTACTTAGAATATTATCTTTTGCTTATATTCCCTTAACAGGAATTGAGGTTAATAAGGGGTTTTAACCCTTTGCCTAAATAATCTTAAATGGATTTAACGTTTTAATTTAAAATAAGTTTCTAATACTTGACGGGCAATCGGCGCAGAAATTGATCCTCCCCCTCCTCCTGAATGTTCCGCAAAGGCAACTACAACTATTTCCGGTTTATCAGAAGGAGCATAAACACCAAACCAAGCATGAGGTTTACCCGGAGGAGCTTCTGCTGTGCCACTTTTACCTGCTGGAGAAGGAATATAAGGAGAAGTGACTTTCCCTCCTGTGCCTCCATTTACCACTGCACTTAATCCCTTTTTGAGAGTTTTTACGGTGTCAGGTTTTAAATTTAAAGATTGAGGTTTTTTCTCTTTACTTTGATCATTTTGATTCAAATGAGGTACAACTTTATAACCCCCGTTTGCTGGTACAGCAAACATTACAGCTACTTGTAAAGGTGTTGCTACGGTAAAGCCTTGCCCAATAGACATATTAACGGTATCTCCTTGAGTCCATTCCCAATTGAATCTTTTTTGTTTCCATTCCCCATCAGCAATTAAACCTTTAGAATCTTCAGGTAATTCAATGCCTGTTTTTTCTCCAAAACCATAATTTCTTGACCATTTAATTAAATTTTCTCCGCCAATTCCTCGCCCTATTTGACCAAAAAAAGTATTACTACTCCATTGCAACGCTTTAACATATCCACTAGGGCCAAAACCTGCTCGATTCCATTCTCCAAAAGCTGTACCCCCTACATAAAGATAGGCATAAGTTGGTAAAATAGTATTTGGTGGATATTTCCCTGATTCTAATCCAGCCGTGGCTGTTACTATTTTGAAAGTAGAAGCGGGCGGAAAACCTTGTAAGGCTCTATTGATAAGGGGATAACCTTTCGCTTGGACTTTTTGCCATAAAGCAGGACTAATTGGTTTTGAAAAAATATTAGGATCAAAACGAGGATAACTAGCCATAGCTAAAACTGAGCCATCTTTAGGATTTAAGGCTACGATCGCCCCTTTTCTTTCTCCTAAAGCTTGTTCGGCGGCTTTTTGTAAATCTATATCTAAGGTTAAAGTAATATCCTGCCCTGCTTTTGCCTGTTTAATACCTAAATATTTTTGAGCTTTTCCAGCCCCATTTACTTCTAATAAAATTCCACCCCATTCGCCTCTTAACTGAGACTCAAAAGCTGATTCAGCTCCCATTTTACCAATAATATCCCCCATGCGATAACCTTGAGATTTTCTTTCGGCTAATTCTTCTGCTGATATTTCTCTGGTATAACCTAAAACATGACTAGCTAATTCTTTATTCGGATAATAACGAACGGTATCAACGTCAACTTCTACACCTTTTAATTTATTACGATTTTCTTCTAGGGCAGTAATTTGTTGGGGGGTTAAATACCTAGCAATTCTAATTAAAGTGGGAGAGTCATATTCTTCTTGAGTTACTTTTTTTTCAATTTCCTCAGGAGAAATAGCTAAAATTTTCCCTAATAAAGTTTTTATTTGTGGCCAATTTTCTTGTTTTTGGACTCTAGGCCATAAATAGGCTGAATGGGATAAACGAGTTGCCGCTAAAACTCTTCCTCGGCGATCGTATAAATTCCCTCTAACCGGCGGCTTTGGGATAATTTTAATACGATTATTATCTGCTTTAACTTGATATTTTTCTCCTTGAACTAATTGCAAAAAAGCTAAGCGAGAGCCAACTGCACCAAATAAAAATAAGCTAATCAAGATCATAATAAAAATTGATTGCTGTTTTTCTCCTACTGTTTTATTAGTTTTTTTATGAACTTTAGAGGTTGATACCGTATTTCTAACTTGTCGTTTTTTGCTTTTTGGTTTTAGAAGTAATAACATTTAAATTTTATAAAAAAGTCTTAGTATTTGACCAAATATTAACACTATATTAGTGAATAGATGAATAATTAAAATTAATCTAACAACACCTATCATAGTTAGATTTAATAAATCCCATACTCATCTAATGAAAATATAGGTATTACAGGCTTCCAGCCTGTATTAT
>CAZWLZ010000220.1:0-6240 GCA_964634505.1 uncultured bacterium
ACTAACATAAGTAGGATGATTAGGGTTTAAACAACCACCAATTTTATAATAATTATTCATCATCATAACCTATAGGCGATCGCCAAAATATTGTTGATATAATTTACAACTAACTTTAAAAGAATTATGCTCAAATTTAATTAAACCCATTCCTTCAAGTTGATAAATTTCGATAGTTTTTTCCCTAAAATTAGTTAATTTTTGCTGAGAAAGAATATTTTTAAAAACAGTTTTCAAACTTAAATTATCTTGCAAAACTTGCAATAAATTTTGTAAATAATCTTGATAAATTCCCTGATTTGTGGTAGCTTCTTCCAATAATTGTAATAAAGAAATTTGTTGATAATATAAATAATAAAATGCCAACCTTAATAAATAAGGATGTCCGCCTACTAAATCAATTAATTTTGAGATAGATTCTTGCCCTAAACCATGACGAAAAGCTAAAGTTTGTATTTGTGTAAAATTAAACTCTTCTAATTTAATCGGAATTCCTACATTAAAAGGTGATTGATTAATACCTAATTTCCCATAATCATCAGTAGAATGAGAAATAATTAAGCGTAATTTTTCCCAAATTTCTGATTCATTAGTTTTTTCATACCAATGACGCAACATAGGAAAAAAATCTTGATAAATATCTGGATATTTAAACAATTGATCAACATCATCAAGAATTAATACAAACTCTTTATTTAAGTGTTTTAATAAATTTTGAAAATCCTTAGTACAATTAATAATTACTGAAGTGTTTTTATCCCAATCTTTAAGAGGAGGCACTGAAGGTAATTCTTGGATTATATAATTATAAAAAGTCAATAAAAATTGTTCTATGCTCGTAAATTTAGAAGTTTCTATTAAACTAAGATTTAGCATAACAGTATAATATTTTTTCTGTTTAGCTTCAGAAATAATTTTTCTCAATAGAGAAGTTTTACCCATTTTTTGTGGTGATTTAATCCGCAATAATGTACCCGTTTGGGTGATTAATTTATAACAGTTTAACTCCGTAGGATTTCGTTCAATATAAAAAGGTGAATCAGCCCGATTTGGGCTATCAGGAAAAGGAGGTATTCCTCCCATTAAACCACTCATTTTTAATCTTTTCGGGCTAACAATTTCTGGTTTATTCTTAAAGAAAAGTTCTACTAAAGTATGGCGATAATCGGTATCTTGTTCGGGAAAAATACAAAACTTTTTACAGATATTTCTTAAATGTTGGGTTATTAATGTGCGATCGCTTGCTTGTAATTCTCTAATAATATCATCATCAGAATAACCAGCGAGAAAAAGAGGTAAAACTTTTTTCTGTTTTGGGGTTAATTCATTTTCATAGATGCGGTTGATAGTTTCTCTATCCATAAAATATGTCAGCTAATCGGTGTTATTGCTTTCAATTTTACGATTTTTTCACCATCAACTTGCTTTTGTGAAAAATTTTTCTTGAGAAAGTAGTTAAAATCTTGATAAAAATTTTTTTTAACTAACAGCAAAATCATCATATTGACGCATAAAAGGAGCATGATAACCTAAAATAATTTCATCTTTAGGTACTCCTAATTCCACCAATTCATTAGCAATTCCTATTTCTGTACCATCATATTGAATCCAAATTTTACCATCAATAATATCAATATGAATTAGAGGACCAAAAATACGCTGATATTTATCCCAACCTGCATGAAAAACTTGATAATGATCTTGTGAAAAATCAAAAAATGTATCAACTTTAATATCCCCATTAGCAGGTTTCATTTCACTGTATTTGATCATAAGATTTTGAATTAATTGACGATATTTAGTTAACTTATCCATTGTAAAAATATCTCTTCTATAGGTTCATAAATAATTAAACTAATTTTAGCTTCTTTAACAGTTTGTTGGGCAAAAGGGCGACGAAAAAATTCTTGATAAGTGAAAATAGGAATTGCTAAATAGAGTTGACGTTGTGGCTCTTTTTCTCTCAAGGCAATACGATAACTAAAACACTGCCCAATCGCTAGATGAAATTCATATATGGTAGAAGCTGCCAGAAAACTTTTGACTTCTACAGCAATTTTTTCTGAATTTCGTTCAGCTACAATTAGACGTTCAGCACCTAAATCTACTTGAATACGAGCGTTATCAAAATTTAAAAATAAGGGATCATGGGTAATTATCCAATTTTCTTTAATCAAGGCATTTTTTACAGCTTGATGAAATCGATCTTTTGCAGACATGATAATCTCACAGATTTGCTCTAAATTCTATCTACATTGTAGCTGATTTTCAATTTATTTTAATTTAATTAGGTTTAGATGGATAGAAAATTTTTTCACTGATTTTCGACTATAACCAGCTTTTGTGAAAATTTATTCAACTTTAAAAGATTCCTTGTGAGAATTAATTAATATAATCAATATCAACAAAATTAATTTAGCTAATGTATTCAAAACAGGAAAAACCATGCACAAAAAAATTGCTAAAGCATTAATTCTAACAACTACTTTAACTGGAATGATACTTTCTTTTATACCTAAAAATCCAGTTAAAGCCCAAGCAAACGAAATTTATTTTGTTTGTAATCAAGGATACGATAAAGATGATGGTAAACGTTTACCTACTACTTACGTTTGGTCAGCTGGGAAAAAAATAGCTTTAATTCGTTGGGTAAAACCTATTGGCGATTATAGCCCTCAAAAGCGTTGTGATCTTATATCTCCTCGATTTCAGGAAGCCTACAATAAAGATGGACTTAGTATAATCACCAATGGATATATGAATAACCAACCAGTTATCTGTACAGCCAATGAATATGGTGGCGATTGTGTTACCTTATTATTTACACTTCGTACTCCTAAAGATGCCTTACCAGTGCTTAATGAGTTGAAAGATGCCCTTTTAGGTCGTGGCATAGGACCGAGAAGAGAGAGTAGTAGTGGAGTTCCTCAGATATATTACTCAATCGATTTAAAACAGGCAATTGAAAATGCCCCCGTTGAGCAGGAATAAAATAACTAAAGCCCCCTTAATCCCACAACTTTGGGGGTAAGAACAATCAAACTCTCTCAAATTTGGGGAAAGAGAAATTAAACTCCCCAGAATTGGGGGTAGGGAGCAAAAGATTCTAACTCAACAACTACATATTTTAATTTTACCTAAATTTAACAATAAACCAATGGCTTATAGTAATTTTACTTTAGGACAAATTAAAGAATTATTTGATTTAGTTTTAACTGAAAATCATGATCTTTTTATTGATGTGCCAGAAGTTTCTGCTTCAGAAATTTTACAAATATTTCTCAAAGATTATATTCCTTTAGCTACGGCAATTAGTACCGAAAAAGCCCGATCTGAGTTTTTAATTGCACCTATTTTAGCTGAAGTAAAACGTCTTAAAAACTATGAAATTAGCTTATTTTCTGGCACTGAATTTAATGTAGATTCCAGTCAAGGATTACAAGGATTTTGTGATTTTATAATCTGTAATTCTCCTGAACAATATTTTATTACAGCACCTATTTTAGCTGTAGTAGAAGCCAAGAATGAAAATATTATCAGTGGTTTAGGTCAATGTGCAGCCGAAATGGTAGCAATTCAGTTATTTAATGAACGAAAAAATAAACCTATATCTAAGGTTTATGGCGTAGTAACAACGGGAACTAATTGGCGTTTTTTAGTGCTAGACAATCATCAATTAATGATTGATTCTGTGGAATATTATATTAATGATATTGACAAAATATTAGGAATTTTGATTAGTTTTTCAATTAGTATTGCAGCAAATTGAGTTCAAATCAGCTACAAAACTAGTCCTTGAACTAAAGTTCAAGGCTTAAAGTTAAAGTCAGCTAAAGCAGACTATAGCAAATAGTAGGATACTTTGGACGATTCGATCCCCCAAACCCCCTTACTAAGGGGGAATGTAAAAAAAATGATGTCCTAATCAACTTGTTTTTTGCTATAAAAACAATATTTTAGGAGTTTTAGTCATATTTCAAACCGTGTTAACGGGTTTAGGCTCTTAGCTCGAACTTTAGTTCAGAGCGATTGCTTTAGTCATTAGCCTCACAAATTGATAAGCCCTTAAGGGCTTACTACAAACTGATTATTTAATTAAATTTATGAAAAATAGAATTTATCTCTCTTTATTAACCTCTGTCAGTTGTTTAGTATTCTTACAGCCTTTTTTCAGTAATGCTTTAACTCCACCTAAGCAAAATCAAATTTCTCAATCCCTTACTGAACCTAATTATCCTTCAGATATTAAACAAATTGCTCAAGGTATTACTGTGAAAATTCTCGTAGGTAATACTAATGGTTCGGGGGTAATCATTGCTAAAAATGATAATACTTATACTGTCATAACTAATGCTCATGTAGCAACCAGAGGTAAATCCTACAAGATTCAAACTGCTGACGGACAAACCCATCAAGGAAAATTAAAGCAACAAGGATCATCTATTGATGGTTATGATTTAGCCATTTTAGAATTTCAAGCGACTAATAATTATCAAGTAGCTACTTTAGGGGATGTTAGCACCATTAAAGAAAATGATCCTGTTTTTGGTACAGGCTTTAGTATTGACAAGAATAAATTAACTCTTACAAGAGGTAATGTTACCAGTATTACCCCAAACCCCCTTAAAGGTGGCTATCAAATCGCCTACAGTAACGACACTGAACAGGGCATGAGTGGAGGAGCGTTATTAAATGCTCAAGGGCAATTAATTGGGATTGTGGGCATGACTAAAGGTGCAGTTTTAGATGAAGCATACACTTATTTAGATAATACCCTTCCTCCTCAAGAAACTATACAAAAATGGCGAGATTCTAGTTTTGCTGTACCTATTGCTAATCTTACTAAAATTTCCCCCGAATTAGCAGGATTATTACCTAATTCTACTATCGTTAATAATCCACCTAACAACTCACAGAATAACCAACCGAAGCCAACTTATACGGGGATTGTTAAACAAGTTGATGATATTGCTCAACAAATTACGGTAAGAATTGATTATCAAGAACGGGGTGAAAACGTTAATGGTTCAGGGGTAATTGTGGGTAAAGAAGGAAATACTTATTATGTATTGACAGCTGCCCATGTAGTTGAAAAGATTGATGAGCATAAAATCACGACACCAGATCAACTGGTTTATACTACAAACAAAAGTCAGGTAACGATTCTAAACCCCAGTATTGATGTAGCGATTATTAAATTTAATTCCGAAAAAATTTATTCCGTAGCAACTTTGGGAAATTATAAGGCAGAAAATCAAAAGTTATTTGTGTCAGGCTTCCCGGGTAAAGATTCCACTAAACAACGACACTTAACCGCAGGAATACTTAAAGATAAAGAGGTAAGTCCTTTTTTCGCTAAAAATGAATATTCTTTAAGCAATGGACAGGAATTAATTTATACCAATTTATCCTACGGCGGTATGAGTGGTGGTGCGGTATTGGATTCTGAAGGACGATTAGTCGGTATTCATACCGGTTCAGAAAATGAAACTTTGACTAATTTTGGTTATGAAGGGAAAGAGATTCGTTTAGGTTATAGTTCAGGAGTGCCTATCACCACAGTGTTAGGGATTGCTGAAGCTGCTAATTTCTCCACTGCTAGTTTTAAAACTGTTTCTAACTCTGCTAAAGAGCCTAACAAGACAGAACTTTCACAAATTGTAAGTCAGTTATTTAATTTTAAACAACCGACTAAGGAAGCAACTTTTGTAGATTGGATTAATTATGGTAATGAGTTATGGCGCTATGGAGAATATGAAGAATATGAAGAATCGGTAAAAGCATTTGACCATGCCATCGCCTTATTACTAAAAGATGGTGATAAGGATATACTAGCTCAAGCCTATTATGGCAAAGGATTAACTTTATTTTCTGACAACAAAAATTTAGAAGCCTTAAATACATTTCAACAAGCAACGGAAGCCTTCTCCAACTTTCCTGAAGCTTGGCGTTATCAAGGTCTATTATTGTATTGGTTACAACAATACCCAGAGGCTGTGGCGGCTTATGAAAAGGCAATTGAGAAAAGTACAAAAAAAGATTTTGTCCTCTATGTAGAACTAGGAGGTGTATTAGGAGATTTAAAACGCTATCCCGAAGCTCTAACGGCATATAACGAAGCCATAACTCTTAAACCAACTCATTCTTGGGCTTATAACAATCGAGGAAATGTTTACTCTGACCAGCAAAAATGGGAATTAGCCTTAGCTGATTACAATAAAGCTATTGAAATTGATCCTA
>CAZWLZ010000221.1:0-6225 GCA_964634505.1 uncultured bacterium
AAAAAGCAGGGCTGTTTCAAACTAAGTCGGCAAAAAGGTTGGGGTGTTAGGGTATTAGGGTATTGGGGGGTTTTCCTCCCGCCAAATTTTAAGTAATAATAAAAATTTTTGAAATAATCAGTTTTTGATGATAAATTATCAAAATTTATTACTTATTCATCATTACTTCTGATTTTATCTCAACCATAAATTTTAAAATGAAACAGCCCTGCTCTTAAAAAGGGGAATATTAATTTTTCTTGTGGCACAGGCATCCTGCCTGTGATCTATAATTTTAAGAAAAGACAGACTATATTTAGCTAAAAAAGACAGGCTATATTTAGATAAAAAAAGACAGGCTAGAAGACCATTCCACAGTAAACTTAAGTAAAAAATGTTTGTAATTCAATCAATTTCTGCCAAGCTACACCACTATTGATAATGTCTAAGGCTTGATTAATTCCTTGTTGATGATCGCCAAAAGGGATAACCTCAGCAACTTGCAAGGCTAAAGAAGCATTTAAAGCAACTATTTCTGATTGGGCTTTTGTTCCTTTTCCTTGTAATACATTACGCAAAATATCAGCATTTTCTTCTACATTGCCTCCTTTTAAAGCACTTAAAGGAGTAGCCGTTAAATTTAATTCTTGGGGATTGATATTAGTTAAAATTACTTGATTTTCTTGCAATAAAGCTAAATCCGTTCGATCGCCTAAACCAGCTTCATCTAAATTTTCTCTACCGTGTAAAACGATCGCCTTTTTAATACCTAAATTTTTTAAAGCCAATGCCATCGGTTCAATAAATTGAGTATCATAAACCCCTATTACTTGCCCTGTGGGATTGAGAGGATTAACCAGAGGCCCTAATAAATTAAAAATAGTTCTAACTTTTAGGGTTTTGCGTAATTGGGCAACAGCCTTCATCGCAGGATGCCAACCGGGGGCGAATAAAAAAGTAATTCCCACAGTTTCTAAGGCTTCTTGACACTCCTTGGCTGTTGCATTTAAGTTAATGCCTAAATACTCTAACACGTCTGCTGAGCCTACTTTACTAGAAGCGGATCTATTTCCATGTTTAGCAACTTTTACGCCTTTGGCTGCTACCACAAAAGCCACTGCCGTAGAGATATTAAATGTAGATGCACCGTCACCTCCAGTACCACAAGTATCAATTACGGGAGTTTGATGAGGAAAATTATTACTTTGTAATGATTGATTTTTTAAAACTTCAGCCATTCCCGTTAATTCAGATGCGGATATTCCTTTTATTTGAAGTGCCATTAAAATTGCCCCTGTTAAAACGGGAGGAATTTCTTCTTTTAACCATCCATTCATTAAATCAGAGGCTTGTGTTTGATCTAAAGATTCCTTGTTTAATAGCTGTTGTAATATATTAGACCAATTTATTTCTGTCATAAATAAGAGATTGATAATTTGTTGATAGTTGGTAATTATAGCAACGTTTTTAATCAATTATTTTAAGTATTCCTTCTTTACTTTCTTATTTTTGGCGATCAGCTTTAGCTGCCACTTCTTGATCGCCAAATAGTTTATTCATTTTTGGAGATTCTAAACTTACGCTAATTATTTTTTTAATTTTCTAAAATCTGATGGATTTATGACATTTTTTTCTGACCATAATCCTAGTTTTTTGGCGATCGCCACTTGCTCAGCTTTAGCTATTTGGTCAAAATGAGGACAATCATTTTCATATTTGGGATAACTAAAAGCTCTCCCATTTTTAACTTGAATTTCTTGTAATAATCCTTTATTTATATAGATTTCCGCTATTATTCTGTCATATCTATCTTTACCCGTAATATTTAATTTCACCCGATCGCCATTATCTTTAACTAATTTTCTGACAAAATCTCTATCTTCTGTACCCCCTTTTTGTTTTAATTCTCTAGCATCAATACAAGCAAACCTGATCTTTAATTCTTTGTTCTTATTATTGATAACTCTCATGGTATCCCCGTCATATATAGATTTAACTTGATAATCTTGAGGGTGATTTGATGCTAACAATTTACAACTTGTAATTGACATTATTAACACTATAGTTAATATTAATTTTCTCATGCTGTAAATGTTTATATTTTTCTTGTTATTTTTATATAGCAGTCGCCTAGATGGTTAGGACGTTAACAAGAGGTTTAAACCCCTTTTTCTTCAGTCAGTTAAGACAGACTTTAACTTTTAGCCTTGAACTAAAGTTCAAGGTTACGTTCATAAGAATTTTAAGATTAGGTAGCAACTTGGGTTAATTATTCAATTTTGCTTTAATCGCTTTAATCACAGTTTCAATGATAAAAATACGAGCATAATACTTATTATCACCCGGTACAATCGTCCAAGGTGCGCTAGGAGTGCTAGTTTGGGCGATCGTCTGATTAACGGCCACTTTATAAAAAGACATCTTCTCCCTATTTCTCCAATCCTCATCTGTCAACTTATAATATTTGAAAGTATCATTTTTGCGACTTTCAAATCTATTTAATTGTTCTTCTGGGCTAATATGTAACCAAAATTTGACAATAACATAACCAGAAGTAGTTAACTGGGCTTCAAACTCATTAATTTCTCGATAAGCCCGTCGCCATTCAATTTCCGAAGCAAAACCTTCTACTCGCTCAACTAAAACTCTACCATACCAACTACGATCAAAAATAGCAAAAGTTCCAGCAGGAGGTAAAAATCGCCAAAAACGCCATAAGTAATGATATTTATGCTCTTCTGAAGTAGGGGCGGCAAAAGCATTGACTTTATAACTACGAGGGTCTAAAATATCCGTTAAACGTTTAATTGCACCGCCTTTTCCAGCCGCATCCCAACCCTCAAATAAAATTAATACTGGAATTTTTTGCTGATCAATTTGCTGTTGTAATTTGCGTAATTGTAATTGTTCTTCTTTTAATCTAATTTTATAGACTTCTTTATCTAAACTTAAACTCAAATCAACCTTAC
The DNA here is from genome assembly GCA_964634505.1 of uncultured bacterium. GTDB lineage: Bacteria > Cyanobacteriota > Cyanobacteriia > Cyanobacteriales > Cyanobacteriaceae > CAZWLZ01. The sequence goes on from CAZWLZ010000221.1 coordinate 2,949, forward strand.
TTAAAAAATCAGGTTCAGTGGGTAATAAATGCTCTTGAGGTGGTAAATTAATATTAACATTGGCATTGATTTTCAATCGATCTAAACCTTGTCTAATAGCAAAAACTAATTGAGAAAGTACCTTTACCCTTGACCATTTTTGATCATCACTTTCTACTAATATCCAAGGAGCAAAACCAGTGCTAGTATAAGTTAGCATTTCTTCGGCTAACTTACTATATTCTTCGTATTTTTTCGCCTGTTGCCAATCCTCTGGCCGAACTCGCCAAGCCTCTAACTCGTCTTTTTCATATTCTTTAAGACGATTTTTTAATTCTTTTTTACTTAAATGTAACCAAAACTTAACAATAATTGTACCATCTTCAATTAATTGTCTCTCAAAAGCATTTATATCTCTCATTACTAGAGGCACTTGGGCTTGAGGTAATCTAGCAAATAAACGATCTTCTAAGATGCGAGTGTACCAACTATGATAAAAAAAGGCAATACTTCCTTTGGGGGGCAATTTTTGCCAAAAACGCCATAAAAATGGATACCTTTTTTCTTCAGCCGAAGGGGTTAAAATTGGGTGTAAAACAAAGCCCCTAGGATCCATATAATTAGTAATTTTCTTTACTAATGCCCCTTTTCCAGCCGCTGCCCAACCTTCTAAAACTACGATGATTGGTAATTTTTCCTGCCAACAAATATTTTGTAGAGATCGCAATTCTTGCATCAATTCTTCTATTTGAATTTGATAGCTTTCTTTGTCTAGGGAAATATCTAAGTTGAGATTATCTAACATCTTACTTTTTTATAAATTTTGAAACTTTTAATTAATCAATAATTTAACACAATGAGAATAGATATTAAGTAATAGGCATTAGGTAGTGGGTAAAGAAAAAAGCGATCAGTTTTAAAGATGAATTTCTATTTAAAAAATTTTACAGTAATTTTATCACCCCTAAAACCTTATTAAAACCTAACACCTAAAACCTAAGCCCTCATACCTTTTCTATCGATGCCAAGAAACTGTTGGTAAAATTTGTTTTAAATCAACACGATCTTTATATTGGATAGCAAAATTTAATAAGGAATCTAAAAGAGAATCAGATAAATAATGAGGTTGTAAGCCTAAATCTAATAATTTAGTATTTTTAGCATTAAAATAATGTTCTTCTAATTCAATACGAGGATTGGATAGGTTATTAATATTTACTTCTAAATCGATCGCCTTAGCTGCTTTTTTCACCATTTCGGCTAAATCATTGATACTAAATAATTCTGTAAATTGATTAAATACTCTGAATTTTCCTTCTTCGGCTGGATTGGCGATCGCCAATTCCATACATCGTACGGTATCACGAATATCTAATAAACCCCTAGTTTGGCCACCTTTACCATAAACAGTAAGAGGATGTCCAATAGCAGCCTGAATGCAAAAACGATTTAAAGCTGTACCAAAAACGCCATCATAATCAAGACGATTAATTAACATTTCGTCCATACCAGTTTCCTCAGTCAAGACACCATAAACAATACCTTGATTTAAGTCTGTAGCTCGTAAACCCCACATTTTACAAGCAAAATGAATATTATGACTATCATGAACTTTACTTAAATGATAAAAACTACCCGGTTGTTTAGGATAAGGTAAAATATCTTTACGTCCATTATGTTCAATTTCAATATAACCTTCTTCAATATCAATATTCGGTGTGCCATATTCTCCCATAGTGCCTAATTTCACTAGATGAGAATCGGGAAACTCCTCTTTCATGGCATAAAGAATATTTAACGTACCTACTACATTATTGACTTGAGTTAAAACAGCGTGTTCTCTGTCAATCATAGAATAAGGAGCGCTTCTTTGTTCACCAAAATGAACAATTGATTCAGGTTCAAATTTGCGAAAAGATTTAATTAAAAAATCATAATTAGTAATATCACCGATAAAAAGCTCAATTTTTTTCTGGGTTAACTCATACCAACGATCAATTCTTTGTTGAATAGAGGCGATGGGAGTTAAGGTATTCACTCCTAATTGATTATCCCAATGTCGTCTGACTAAGTTATCTAGGATAGCCACTTCATAACCTTTGTTAGATAAATAAAGTGCCGTCGCCCAACCACAATAACCGTCACCACCTATAACCAAAACTTTCATATTAATTCTTTATATTTTTTTGTTAATTTTCGAGTCTTAGGTTAATTTACCAATTATCTGCACACATAGCAATTGATAATTGATTTTTTGCATTTATAACAGAACAAAAGTAGGGTATTAGGGTATTAGGGAGATTTTTAACTCTTACATTTTAAGTAATAATTAATAAATAACGAAGTAATAATTTTTGAAAATTTACTATAATCAATTGATTATTTCAAGATTTGTGATGATGGTAATGGATAGAAAAATTAGGACAAACCGATTCTATAAGACAAGGGGTTTAAACTCCTTATTTTTGTCCTAAAAGTAGTGAGTATTGCTATAAGTAAGTGCCTAAAATTTGTGTGCCACAATCTCCACTATAAACCCCAACACACCAACACCCTAATTCCCCAACTCCCCAACATTTTTAACATGAGTAACTTCTACCACTGTATGTACATTACCTCTGGGTTGATAATCCCCTTTTACTGTTACTTTTAAAGGATCACAAGCAGCTACAAAATCATCTAAAATTTGATTAACGGACTCTTCGTGGGAAATATAGCGATCACGATAACTATTAATATATAATTTGATAGCCTTCAATTCTACTACTTTTTCATTGGGACAGTAACTGATATAAATAGTAGCAAAATCTGGATAGCCTGAGAATGGACATTTACAGGTAAACTCGGGCAAAGTGATATTTATATTGTATTCTCTACCTATGCGAGGATTTGGGAATGTAATTAATTCACCATTGGCGATCGCCCTTTCACCGTATTTTAATTGAGATTGATCAAGAGTTTCAGTCATATTCAGCAAAAAATTTTATAAATTCATTATAAAGAAAAATCAGCAAAAATTTATTTTCATACTAATAAGTAAGGTCATTTTTGATAAAATATCTTACAATATTAAGGAAACCATAACTAAAATAGATATAAACTAGCGTAATTATTAGGATTAAAAGATTATGACGGAATCATATTCCAATAGTGTAGAAGAAATAAATTTATCTCGAGACGAGAGAGTAAAAGAATTACAAAATACCATTCATACTCTACAGATTGCTGACGAAATTTCCACCAAAGGTTATTTAATTACTAGCTCCGAATTAGCAGATTTAATGGATATTAACGCTAG
>CAZWLZ010000222.1:0-4636 GCA_964634505.1 uncultured bacterium
AGTATCACAATGATCTTGAGAGATAGCAATAGTAATATTATTGCTACTCAAAATACTACCAATGGTACTTATCTCTTTAGTAACTTAGCACCCGGTACTTATACAGTAGAGGAGTCTGAACCCTCTAATTACATAGATAAATCAGTTAATATTGGTAGTGTTGGTGGTAACGCTCAACTTATTAATGGTAATAATGATAAAATCTCTAATATTGTTTTATCATCAACATCTACAACAAATGCTACAGGCTATAACTTTGGAGAAGTTAAAGTAACCAGTGTTGGTGGTCGTGTCTTTTACGATCAGAATGACGATGGTATATTTAATGGATCTGATACTGGTATTGAAAATGTATTAATTACTTTACAAGATAGTAATGGAGTTGTTTTGACCAGCTCTAAAACTAACACCAATGGATTATATTCATTTACTAATCTTCCTAGTGGAAGTTATCGCATCAATCAACCTCAAGAGCCCAATGGTTATACAGATGGGAAAGATAGTAGTCTTGTTGACACCAATTATTTAACTCCTGCTGACTTAACGAACGAAACTTTTGCGTTTACATTAAATGCAAGTGATCCAATACGTGATTATAGCTTTGGGGAAACTTTAGCAACCACACCAAAACTTTCTGGTTATGTCTATATAGCTAGTAACGCTAACAATGGAATTTATGAACCAGGAGCGGGAGAAACTGGAATTGGTGGTGTAAATCTTATTCTCTATAAAGTGGTTAATAATGTTGAACAACAAGTTGATACCACAACCACGGCAGCTAATGGTTCTTATGAATTTACATTACCTGTAGCTACAGGAAACACTACTTATAAAATTGTTGAACAACAACCTAGTCAATATAATGATGGTGTAGATGGTTCAGCTCGTGGTACAGTCGGTAATGATTTTATCAGCAATATTACCATTGCCCCTTCAGATAATGGCACGACTATTCCTGGTTTTGACTTTGGGGAATTAACTGTCGCAAGTGATCCTACCAAAGCAAGTATTTCAGGCAAAATGTGGGTAGAAGTAGCTGGAACAGAATTAGGTGTGTTTGACGGAACCGATTCTTATATAGTGGGAGAACAAGTAGAGTTGTATCCTGAAGACTTTAGTACTGTTTATTCTACTACTATTAACTCAGATGGAAGCTATCTATTCAATGATCTTGAACCTGGTAATTATTATCTCGTGGAAAGTTGGACTAATTTTAATTATTCTGATTCTACCGATTATGTAGGAACTGGGGTAAGCGGTACTCCCGAATACCTCTATCCATCTTTTGGAGTAGGTGGATGGTTAGTTAATCTTGCAGCTGGTAATGCTGGAGTCAATTTTAACTTTACCCGTGTTGATGGACCTTTTGATCCAGGCACTATTGCTTAATGTTTAAAAGCATATTGTTGAATAAATAACTTTTTGATCGTCCTTTCCTAGTAAAGGGCGATCACTTTTTTTTAATGAAAAGGGAAAAATGGGGAATTATCAATTGACAAATTTGATAGTAGTCATAGTCGGATTTATTAGCTAAGTATACCAGTCCTTGGGATGCTTACCTAGTAACAGTCAGATCAGTTAGAATAAAAAGATTCAGTAAGACAATGGAATTTAAACCCCTTGCAAAAAAGATTAAAAAGTATTCTCAATAAGAAGAATTTACTTTTCGACTGGGGACTCTATTTCTTGAATTTTGACTTTTTCTATATCTTGGTTAAGTTTAATGTGTTGCTTTGTTTCAGAAAGTTTCCAACCCCGATAACCAAAAATTCCTAACCCCAAAATTAATCCTAAACCAGGACTAAATTCAAAAGGCACTGGCTGTAATTCTTGTTCTAATTTATTAATAATACCAGGATTATTAAAGTCAATAAAACCATTTGCATCTTGAACAAATGCTCCCTCCCCTTGTATTACGTTACCAATAAGTACAGAATTAGCTGCCGTACAAGTTGTCAAAGTCCCCACAACTCCAGCTGGAGGAGACCCCCCATAATTTGTAGAATCTAAGGCTCCAGTGATCGTATTCCATTGACATTCAGAATCACCGTTAGCCGATAACGCATTAGTTGGCATATAATAACCTCGTACATTCCCAGGTACGCTTCTTTTTGATCCAAGATAATCATTAACATAATCATAAGCTGGGGCTACGGTAGGAGTAACGTCAATTCCGATGGCATTTATTCTATCAATTGGTTCATCATTAGCAGTAATACCAGAACCAGTAATTGTACTTGGTGCTAGAGCTTGACTTTTTCCTGTATTTAATGCTGTTTGACAAGCATTTAGTTGGGCTATACTTATATTACACTCATTATCAAGGCCAGCTCCAAATGGTTGAGCACTTCCTTGTATATTTGTATTTTGAATCCCATCAGTAGAAATATCGATTATTCTTTCGTAATTACTTATATATTCGCCCCCTGTGCTGGGATTGATGTTCCTGTTAATTTCGCAAGTTCCTTGTTGAATCGCACCACCAATATTAGTACCAAAACCAATATTGTCAGCATATTGATTTTCCGTAGAACAGTTTGCTGAATTGGCAACAAAATTAGATGTTCTAGCTGGTCTTCTTACTGCTCCTCCAAAATTTTCTATATAGTCAAAGATATCGGCTAAAGCATTGGCTTCATTGGCTGTTTTGAGAAGAAACCAACTACTTCCTAACGCAAAAGGATTGATTGCTCCAGTAGTGCTGGGTGTCGGAATCGGAGTCGCATCAGCCGCACCTGTAAAAAACTCTGTGGAGTTACGAATCATAGGAGATTGTCCAGATGCAAACATTTGAATCCCAATTAAATAACCATCAGTACTTTGTTCAATTAATCCCTGTATAGTCGAATTTCTTAAGGCATTTGAGTAACCATCAAAAACTAACTGCATATCTGAATTTGAGATACTATTGGAAACATCAATCTCTAATATAATTTCTTTATCTACAAAAGTAGGTGTTTGAGCTAGTACTGAAGTAGAAAATAACCCTAATCCTATTACTATTGAACTTACGTTAAATATATTTTTCCACGTCATAAATTTATATAATTATTTTTATTAAATATTGTTTATTCAATGATAGTTTATCTTTTAGATTTATAGCAAATTTGTGATTAATTTTATCTAATTATAATAATTGTGAAACAGTATTTCCTTAGTCCGATGTAACGAAGCAGGCAAAATGCCCACCCCACAGTTAGGGAAAATTAATTAAGGCGAAAATCTTAGTCAAAAAGACTTTAACTCCAAACTGGGAGATACTAATCCCAAAATCACTTAATTTTCAAGTGTCAAAGCTTGACGAAATTCTTTTACGGCTTGAGTATGATTAGCTAAATTAACACAATTAACAAATATAGTTAAATCAAGATTAGGAAATAATACTGATTGTTTAACCTGTTTATAGCCTGATTCTTCTAAGGAATAAACAAAAAGTTCTCTCTTTTCCCAAAACCAAACCTCAGATATTGTTAAACGTTGATAAGCCGCCAATTTATTAATGCCACCGCTACTAACTGTTACTTCAATGGCTAAATCTGGATATTCTCTACCTGGTGTTAACTCATAGGATTTATCAGCTTCACATTTTACTTTTTCTCTTTCTGATTCTAGCGTCATCGAACCCGTTGGTGTAAAATCTATCCCTAAAAACTCAAAATAAATTTCTAATAATGCACCAATTCTTTCTTTAATAGTTTCATGTTTTTTTCCTGGCATTTTTCTAATTTCTAAGACTCCATCTAAAAATGATACTCTAACCCCTGGAGTTTCTATGATTTGTGCTACTACTTTAAATTCTTTCCATGTCAAATTCTTAATTAAAATCGGTTCGGCAACTTTTTGTGTGGATTTTTCCAAAAGTTCAATGGTCATAAATTTACCTGATTTTTGATTAGTCTTTTAGTGATTATAACTGAATATAAGAAAAAGCAAAAAAGGAAAAACTAAATTTTTACGAATTTTTGACTACATTTCATTTATACTCATTACTACTATTATCTTTCTTACTTACGTTTAAACTTGTTTTTATATTTTTCTACATGATCAATTTTTGTCATTATTTTCATGAAAAATTCTTATCTTTAAAGAGAAATTTATTTATTACTTTAGCTGTTTCTTTAAACATGATAAAATCCGTAATCGTCAGAGCAATTACTTCATTTAAGTTATAATATTTATCCCCTGATTATAATTGATTAGCATAAGCTTTCGCTAAATTATAAATTTACTCTCTTTTGAGCCAAATATTTTCTTAAAAGCAAAATAGGTTTTTGGTGATAAAAAACGCCTAATTTTTATTGCTAATTGTTAATTACTTAATTAATACCTATATCCATCTTAAATAACAGACAGGCAAGATGCCCGTCTCACTGATGTTATTCATTAGCTAAAGATTGGACTATTTCTAATGGCAAATCCGTAATACTTGCCACTTGCTCGATATTGATACCTGTTTGTAATAAATTAAGAGCAATTTTCTGTTTTGTTTCATTTATCCCCTGATTTCTAGCTTGTCTTAATCTACCCATATCATCTCTTTCTTTTTTCTCTTTAGCTTCTACCTCGTTTAATTCATCAGCCGTCAAATTAGCTTCACTAGCTAAATTTAAGGCTTTATTTAATTCCTCTATTTCCT
>CAZWLZ010000222.1:4736-6137 GCA_964634505.1 uncultured bacterium
GATTAATTATTTCTAAATCTTGAATAATATTTTGATGATCATAAACAATAGCATTGAGAAAGCTAATCAAAATATCTTTACTCTCTTTTGAGCCAAATATTTTCTTGAAAGCAAAATCAGTTTTTGGGGATAAAAAACGCATAATTAATAATTACTTAATCTCTATTTTTATCATATCCTATGTCATTTCAAATAAATAAATGGCGATCGCCATTTATTTATAGAACAAGCAGGATGGGTGTTATATCCAATTCGCTTAAATAGTTATAGTTACGTCAGTTTATAATTAATTGTGCAGTAAGATGATCAATTGCGTTGTAAAAAAACGACTTCATTTGAGCCTGTAACTTCTCTAATAATTTCTTGAAAACCAGCCTCCATTAAACGAGAATAAACAAAATCAATTTTATCTTGCCCAATGATACCCGGATGCAATTCAATTACTATTTTTTTTGCATTATAAAAGTCAATATATTTAAAAAGTTCTCCTTCTCCTCCTTCAATATCAATTACTACAAAACTAGGGTTAATTTTTCTTATTTCTTCATTAAAAGATTTTACTTTTACCTGAATTTTGGTAGCTGTTTTATTTGGTTGAATGGTGGAAGATGCCCAAAACCCTTTCCTTAAAAAAAAGTCTTGGGTGCCTGTTTTTTCTCCTACAATACAGTTATCAATTACTGGATTAACTTGATTAAGTTGATAATTTTTTTTAATTTCTTTTATTAAATTAGGATTAGCTTCATAGGCAAAAACTCTATCTGAACCTATCGCTTTTGCACAATAACTTGATAATAACCCTAAACCAGCTCCTACTTCCATTACAATATCATTTGGTTCTAAATAGCTTTGTATAAACTTTAATTCTGATGTTTCATATTTATTTTTATAAATACAATCTTGGATTAATTCTGTCATATAATTACCCATTTTTATCTTAACCCCTTCTATTTCTACTACGGGTTTTCTGAGTAATCTTGTTTGTAAATAATATTGTTTTTGAATGAATTGAAATAAGCCAACTGATTTAATTTCTTCTAACATTTTTTTAATTTATATTATTTGAATATGATTTATTTGAATGTTTTTAATATTTATTATTAAGCAATATTTTTTGATTATTAATTATTACTTAAATTTACGTTTTATTTGCTGATTAATAAATAATTTGACTAAGGCAAATTTAAAAGCAAAACTTTGATATTTTTGTAATAAATGCCAAAATTCTGTTATGTTTAAATATAAGTTTCTTTTCGTAATAAATTCAATTATTTCTACTTCAGTTAAAGGTTTTTTTATTTGATCAATAAGTTCAATATTTAATGGTAATTTATCTGGATTAAATGAATCATGATAGGCACAATTTACCCATTCAGGTTCACCTCCTTTATAGGTGTCCGA
>CAZWLZ010000223.1:0-6122 GCA_964634505.1 uncultured bacterium
CCATCGGTAGGGTAATCTCTTCTGCCTAATAAAGCAATTATTTTTTCCGTCATTTTGATGATTAGTTAGGGATTGTTTTACAAAAAAATATTAACATTTAATAGACTTAAAAAAAGAATAATTGGCAATCAGCAAAAACAAAAAAATATTAATTATCTTCAGAATAGGAAATCAATAATTTAAAGATTAATACAACAATAAATTAGAAAAAAAATTTAGTAATTCTTTATTTATTTCGCCGAATTATTAATATTTAAAACATATAATTCTATAGTATAACTATCTTCATTTTGATCTAAAAACGTAAACTCTTTATCTAATAAATAATATTGACTTAAATATAGATTTAATTGATTACTTAGAACATTATTTCTACCTTTTAATTTAATAATATATTTGGGGTTTTTTTCAATAATTTTACTTAATTCTTCTTCAGGATTTATTCCAGCAACAGTTGATCTATCTTTGGTTAATAGAGAAATATGTACATACTTAGTAGGGATTTTTGCTTTAGTTAAATAATATAAAATGATCTCATAATTAAAGACATAAATATAATCATCATCAGTAATTCTATCTTTTAAATATGAAGCAACTACAGCAGGAGAATCTCCCCAATAAGGTTCATTTTTAACATAGCGAAAATATAAATATTTAATAGTATTATTCATAGGTAAATATAAATAAAAACCTAATTGAGGTATTAAAATAAATCCTAAAATAACTAACTTTTTAATCTTATCAATTCCTTGAATTTTTCCTAAAGAATTAATAATTATATAACTAATTAATAAGCATAAAGGTAATTGTAATTCAATAAAATAATGGGTAAAAAAACTTTTAATTGCACAAATTCCTAGAAAAGAAAATATACTCCAAGTTAATAAATAAATTATGGTTAAATGAGAAGAAAAAGGGTTTTTTCTTTCTGAATAAATATAAACAGGAGTTAGTAATAAACCTATCCAAAGAATAGAATTAGTTTTAATTTGTAAAAATAAAGCATAAATTAAACTCATTATCGAAAATTTTTCATAAGCTACTCGAGTTAAAGTAGCAGTAAAATTCACTTCAAAATAAGCGGGAAAATCTTGAAACAAAAAGAAATAAACGAAAATAATAACAGTAGGAATCATTACCCCTATTATTAACCAGAAATACCATTGAAATAAATCTTGAATAAATTTTTTAAAGTTAAAATTGGAGATATTTGTATATAACAAATAAATAGTAACTATTGATAACATTGCTAAAAATTCAAACAAAACAACTTGCTTAATTTGAATACCTAAACTGATTAAAATTCCACTAATTAATAAATAAAATTTATGCTTATTTATTACTTTATTCTTACTATAAATAACTTTAAATAAAAGAAAAAAACTAGCGGAAGTAAAAGCATTAAAAAATATTTCTGTATTGGCTGCTAATCCACCATTGGTTAACGTTAAAATAGCATAAAATAATCCTGCTAATAAGCCAATTTTTTGATCATTACTAATAATTTTGCCCGTTTTATATAAGAAAAAACAAGTAATAACAACAGCTAAATTAGCAATAATACGTATAGAAAAGACTGAATTACCAAAAATTAATAATCCTAAACTAAATAAAATAAAAATAATTGGTGGTTTATTATCCCAGATTTCAGTATAAAGAGTTTCTCCTTTTAATAGACTATTTGCACCTAATAAATAAGCCGTTTCATCTTGATCAATTACTGATTGAAAAAAAGAACTTGATCTAAAAATTGTTACTAATAAAAAGAAAGAAAATAATATTAAAATATCTTTTATTTTCATAATAAACTTTGGTAAATTTCTAACCGTTTTTTATACACTTCATTTATGTTTAATTCATTGATAAATTTTTGAGCATTATCACCATAATTTTGTAAAATATTAGGATTATGATAGGCATAAATTAAGGCTTGATAAATCGCTTCTGAATCTTGATAAGGAATAATCATACCATTGTGTTTATCAATGATTAATTCTTTAGCTGCACCAGCAGTGGTAGTAATAATAGGCAATCCCGTTGCCATTGCTTCTGTTATCACATTAGGGAAGCCTTCGTATAAAGAAGGAAACACAAAAACACTATGATTTTGATAAACTTTTGGTAATTCACAATTAGGTAAAGAATCAATAATTGTCACCCTTGAATTTAATTGGGGTGAAAGTTGATTTCTAATAATATTTTCTTCAATTTTTACTCCTACTAAAGTTACAGAAAAAATAATATTTGTTATCATTAATTTTTCTAATGCTTCAACTAAATATTTAACTCCTTTTCTATTTAACCAAGTGCTAACATAAAGTATCTTAAATTCAGCATTAATTTGATGTTTAGGAAGGTTAAGAAAATAATCAGGTAAGGCACGATAAAGAATTGTTATTTTACTTTCTGGTATTAATAATTGATTGATTAAAAAGTCTTTTTCAGTATTATTAACAGCTAAAATATGATCAGCCGTTTTTAAACTCATTTCTACTAATTTTAAGTTAACATTACCCCAAATAAGTTTCCCTTTCCATGAAAATTTTTCACCTGCGTTTATTAGGCTTTCATACCACATATGCTCTAAACCTGAACTTCTTAAGACGATTTTAGGCTTAGATGCCAAATTTTTCAAAGTACCAAATACCCAATTATCTCCCGTACAACAATCAATTATTTGCCATTTATTTGGGTTATTATTAATATAATTATAGACAAAAAAAGGGAAAATAAAATGACTAAATTGATGATGCCAAGAAGAAGGCAAATTACTATAAGTATAGTAATCTATTTCTAACCCTAATTTTGCTAAATTATTCCCTATTTTAACCATAATTCCAGCCGCACCAGAATTAGGCTCAAAATTGCCGTGATAAGTCATTAAAATATTCATTTTATAATCATTATTTGCTTGAATTTTTTAATTAATATTGATGATGTAATAGTCAATTAATTTTGATAATTAAAAACTAAATTTTTATTATTAAATCTGATCTAAATTATCTTCATTAAATATAAAATAAAAAATCAATAAAATTTGTTTTCTTTGAGTTTACAAGTAAAAATAATATGCTAGTTTTAAATAGAAAAAATATCAAATACTAAATATCAAATATTAATTAAAACTACGATATTTTTGATATAAAAAATCACCTATTTTAAGAGAATTATTGATTAAAATATTAGGCTTTTTAATAGGATTAAGAGGTATATTTTTAAAATTAATACTTAACGCATATTGGCGGCAATTTTCCCAATCAAAATACCAAATATTATCTAGCCAAAATTTTTCTTCACCATATTTATAAAATTCATTTAATACTTGAAAATCCCACCAATAATATTTAGTTTTTTCAATATTGTGCATATCAATTCCTTTATTTTCCCACTGGTTAAACCATTCATTGGGTGAGATTTCTAAACTACGTTTTTCGGTAAAATCATATTTTTTTTGATAACCATTTCTACGTCTAAAAACTGATTTAAAAGTATTACCATAAAGAGTATTTTCTGTAACAGAATAAAATCTTCTTTTGGAATTTTGGGCATCTAATCTTGTTAAAGCATAATGAAGAAATTTGACATCTTTTAGATATAAAAAGGGTAAAGATTTAGTAGAGATAAATTGATTTTTATTCATTTTATCTTCTAACCAAATATGATTTTTACTGGCAAAACCACGCAACATAATTTGGTTATTATTGTAACCATCATCAACATAACCTAAAGGAAAGGGATCGTCAAGGCGTAAGCATTGTTTTGTTGTTTGATATAAATTTGGTTTTTCAAACGCTAAAATAGTATTATTTTCTGCTTCTAACATTCGTTGCCAATCTTCGGTTTTTGGGGCATTTGCTGCTAATATTTCGTCGGCATCTAAGGCTAAAATAATCTTTTTTCCTTTGATTAATTCTCTCGCTTTTTCTAATAAGATTAATTGTCTAGTTGCTTCATTATACTGATTAGATTTATTTTCTATTAAATGAATATGAGGATATTTTTTGTAAATTTCTTTTGTGTTATCAGTAGAATCTTGATCTGCTATAATTATGCAATCTGCAAATTCACTTGTAATTTTTAAAAAACGATCAATAATCCAATCTTCATTTTTTACTGGTGTTATTACTACAATAGGCGGTTTACTTTTTGACATACAATTTAATTATTTAAAGTAATTTTTTTTTAATTAAAGATAATAATATTTTTAAACTTTAATTAAAAGAGTACGATAAACTGGTTTATTTTTATTTAAGGTAGCGATTTCTCTTTCTGTTTGAATTTGTAGAGGATTTTCTTCTAACCAAATTTGCTCAAAAATAGGTTGAAAATTAGCATTAGTTAAAAAACGATTTTTCATTTCTTCTGCTATTTCTTGTATATCAGATTGTAAAAAAATTTTGCTATTTTGAGGTAAATATTTTGCTAAAGTTTCAATCAATTCTGGTTGCACAACTCGCCTTTTAGAATGTTTTTTTTTAAACCAAGGATCAGGAAATTGAATCAAAACTAATTTTAAACTATTTTGGGGCAATGATGATAATAAAGTATCAATATTGTTATTAATATTAGTAAAAATATAGTGTAAATTTTCTAAGTTATGATCATCTCTAAGACGATTGGCATCTATTACTAATTGTTGTCTGATTTCTATGCCTAAAAAATTAATATTACTATTATTTTGAGCCATTTTTAATAAAAATCTTCCTTTCGCACATCCAATATCAAGATAAAAAGGTTTTGTTATGTCTGAATATATTTGCTGCCAATTTGGAATGATAAAAGGGTTTTTAAATTGATTACTTAAAGGGTTAACGTGTTGACGAATTCTGATTTTAGCCAAATTTTATCTCCTTTTTTGATTAATAATATTTTAAGATGATCAGCAATAAATTATTTTAATTGAGAATTTTTTGGCAAAGAAGGTAAGCCTTTTTTTTGCCAAAATTGATTAAAACTATTGGGTTGTAAAAAATACCAAAGAGTTAATATTACTAAGGTAAAACCAATTATAGCCATTAAAGAAGCAATTAGATTGGGTATTAATTGGGATTTTTGTTTAACTTTTGCTTTTGTTGAAGGTGGAATAGAGTTAACAGAATTAGAGGGAATAACTTTTTTTTGAGTAGAGAAAGTTTCTTTTTTATTAATAGTTATTTCTTCAGTGGTTGAATTTTTTGTATTAATTTTTTGTATTTTTTCACTAACGTTAATAGGCAGTTGTTTTGTTCGTAACCATTGAGTAAATTGTACTAAAGTAAGGGTTGTTAAATTATTAATATTTAAGTTTTCAATTTCACTTCTTAAATTTTTTTGATTAGATATTAATACTATTAATTGTTCGTTATTTTCTTGCGCTAATCCATAAATAGATTTTGCTATCGCTTGTTGTAACCGTGCATTTTTACTATTTTCTTCTCCATTTAATACAGTAAAACTAGAATTATCAGCAATTAAATTATTAACTTTCCAATTACTTTTACTAAGAAAACGAGTAAATTCTCTAGCTGTTTTTTCTTGTTCAGGTTCAGTTGCTCTTTTGCAAAGAAAATCAATTTCTTCTTTAACTATTTGGGGTATAAAACAAGTTCCTATTTGTTCAAATAATTCCCAATCTCTTGTTTTTCCCATAAAAATAGCTGTTAAATCAAATATTAGGAAAACTTCAATTTCTTGAGACATAATTAATTTTTTATCTTCATTTTTAGTTGATAGGAAAGGGGTAATTTAGCGATTACCCCTTGAGAAAATTAATGAGATTTTATCCCCCTAACCCCCTTAAAAAGGGGGATATAAGACAAATCAGTTGACAATTGTGGCAGTTTTGACAGGATGATTTTTCATGGCTGATTGCAAAACTGAACTACTATTAATGGAATCAGTGGCAAATGTGATAATGGGATTGGCTAAAATCCCAGCAATGGAAGTTGCTACAATTAATAAGACTAAAGCCACTTGCATTGAACGCATACCAGGTAAATTCCAACGTACGGCAGGATAATTTTTGACGGCATCGGACATCTCTTTTGGCTCTTTTACTACCATCATTTTCACTACTCGAATGTAGTAATAAATGGAAATAACGCTAGTAATTAAGGCTAATAATACTAAGGTATAAAGCCCTC
>CAZWLZ010000224.1:0-6115 GCA_964634505.1 uncultured bacterium
TTTTATCATTAATGATGAGGATAAAGCTACTTATGTGGCTATAGATGAAGGAAAAAAAGAGCCTTTAACTTCCGAATTTATTACTAAAATTAATTCTGTTGAAGAATTATTATCTTTGCCAATTATTGAAGTTAATTTAAATGGCGAAATAACTTTTATTAATACAGTAGCGCAACAAGTATTTCCTGATATTCAAACTTTAAAATTAAATCATATTATTTTACAAAATATTAATCAAATATTTGCAGAAAAAAACACTTATTTATTAGTAAGAGATATTGAAATTAATCAAAATAAATTTACTCAATATGCTTATTATTCTAAACAAGATAATTGCATCAAAAATTATGTTTTAGATATTCAACAATGTCATCAATTTGATTTAAGATTAAAAGAAGAAGAACAACGTTATGATGACTTAACAAAGCAAATTTCCGAAGGCATTTTTTTTGTAGATATAATTACTAAAAAAATTATTGATGCTAGCAGTGCTTATTGCGATTTATTAGGCTATTCTTTAGATGAATTATTACAGTTAAATATTTATGATATAGTCCCTACTAATCAAGATTTATTACAAAAAGATTTTGAAAAAATTATTGATGAAAAAATACCATTTATTCGTGAGTCAATTCATCTTAATAAAAATGATAATTTAATTAATGTAGAAGTTGGCATAAATTTGATTGTTTATGGTGCAAAAGAAGTTTTTTGTTTTACTGTTAGAGATATAACAGAAAGGAAAAGGACAGAAGAAATTTTAAGGTATCAAACCTGCCATGATTCTTTAACTAATCTGCCCAATCAAAAACTATTTTATGATCAATTAAATATGGCTTTAAATAATGCTAAAAGTACAGGAGAAAAATTAGCATTAATCTTTATAAAATTAGACAGATTTCAAAATATTAACTCTATTTTTGATCATAATATAGGTGATAAATTATTAAAATCTTTTGTCAAAAAAATTAAATTTTGTATTTCTGCTAAAGATGTTTTTGCTCGTTGGGGAGGGGATGAATTTGTTTTATTCATACCTGAAATTGATTCTGATCAAAATATTATTAATCTTTGTGAAACTATTTTAACAAAAATAAAAGATATATTTATTATTGACAATCATAAAGTTTATCTTAATCTTAAAATGGGTATTTCTCTTTTTCCAAAAGATGGGAAAAATACCACAATTTTGTTAAAAAATGCCTATGCCACTCTTGATAAAATTCAAGAAGAAATAGGTAGTAAATATCTTTTTTTTGAATCAGAAATGATCAAAGAATTTCAAGCTAATTTAATATTAGAAAATAAACTAGATTTAGCCATTAAAAAAGATAAATTAAAACTTTTTTATCAACCACAAATTAATGTTAAAACAGGAGAAATATTAGAGTTTGAAGTAATCGTAAAATGGGAAGATTCTAAGTTAGGAAACATTCCTGTTGATAAGTTTTTCTCTGTGGCTCAAAAAAGCGGTTTAATGTTATCTCTTAATTATTGGATATTGGAACACGCTTGTAAACAAAATATCATTTGGCAAAAACAAGATTTGTTACCCATAAAAATTGGTGTACCTTTGTATGCTAGTTGCTTACAAGATGAAGACTTTTTAAATAGAGTTAGTGATATTTTAAAAGAAACTCAATTAAATCCTAGTTTGTTAAATTTATTAATTCAAGATACAAATATTTTACAAAATTGGGATTATTTTACTCTTCCATTACAGGGTTTATTAGAAATGGGAATTAATATTTCTATAGATAATTTTGGTGATGCAAATTTATCATTAAATTGTCTAAAAAATTTTTCTTTTCATCAATTAAAATTTGCCCCTAGTTCGATCCAAAATTTAGATCAAGAACCAGAAAATTTAGCGATAATTTCTGCTATTATAAATTTAGCTTTAAGTTTAAATATGACTATTGTTTCTAAAGGAGTTATCAGTTTAAGACAAATGGAATTATTGGTTAATTTACAGTGTGAACAAATGCAAGGTAGTTTATTTAGTA
This sequence comes from uncultured bacterium, assembly GCA_964634505.1. Taxonomy (GTDB): domain Bacteria; phylum Cyanobacteriota; class Cyanobacteriia; order Cyanobacteriales; family Cyanobacteriaceae; genus CAZWLZ01. The sequence goes on from CAZWLZ010000224.1 coordinate 2,007, forward strand.
ATCCTTTAGAGCGAGAAAGTGCCACTGAATTTTTAGCTGGATTAGAAAATAATTTAACTAAAATTATTCATGATAAATTAATTTTTGATTTACTTAGTATTAAATAAAATTTTTGATAATCAAAGTAATTTAAAATATCAAATTTTTCCTACTATTTATTAATAGTAATTATTAATTTATTTCTTCTTTTTGTTAATATTTATTGGCTTATAGTTAATTTTAATTAATAAAAATAATTTTTGACAAGTATTATAATATAATTTAATTTATTAAATCTAGTCTTATACCTATTTTTGGGGAGAAATAAAACCATGATTGAAATGAAAGTTGCGGCGATCGCCTTAGATGCCATCAGTCGTAGTCCTATTGTATTATTAAAGGATGCTTCTGAACGTAGGGCATTACCAATATATATAGGGCAAGATCAAGCTAGAGCAATAATTGGGGCTTTAGAAAGGCAACCATCCCCTCGTCCTTTGACTCACGATTTAATGATTAATATTTTTAATGTTTGGAATTTGAAATTAGAAAAAATTATTATAAATTCTCTTCAAGATGACACATTTTATGCCATTCTCTGTATGAAGTTGGGGAAAAAAGAAAAAAATATTGATTGTCGCCCTAGTGATGCGATCGCCATAGCAGTGCGTACAGGTTGCCCTATTTGGGTGATGGAAGAAGTAGTTTTGGATGCGTCTATTCCCGTGGATTATGAAGCGGATGAACAAGAAAGAGAGGAGTTTCGTGATTTTGTGGCGAATTTAAGTCCAGAGCAATTAATTCGTCAAGCAAAACAAAATAGTGAGGATTTATAATTCTCAGGGATTTATGCGTATTTTTATTAGTACTGGGGAAGTTGCAGGGGATTTACAAGGGGGAATATTGGTTTCTGCCTTATTTTCTCAAGCAAAAAAACAAGGTATCGATTTAGAAATCATTGCTTTAGGCGGTGATTGTATGACTAAAGCCGGAGCAAGTTTACTCGCTAATACTACTACAATTAGCTCTATAGGGTTATTTGAGTCGCTCCCTTTTGTCATACCCACTTGGAAGATTCAACAAATAGCAAAAAAGTATTTACAAAATAATTCCGTTGATGTTATCATTTTGATAGATTATCTTGGACCTAATTTAGCGATCGGTAATTTTATCAAAAAAAGGTTGACAAAAGTACCCATAATATGGTATATAGCTCCTCAATATTGGATTTGGAGTCCGTTCAAAAAAGATGTGGACACTTTATTGAAAATTCCTGATCAAATTTTAGCAATTTTTCCCCAAGAAGCAAAATTTTACAATGAAAAAGGTACACCTTCTATCTATGTGGGGCATCCTTTATTAGAGAGGGTTAAAAACGCCCCTAGTCGAGAAGAAGCAAGAGCAAAATTAGGGATTAATCCTCAACAAAAAGTTATTAGTCTTTTCCCTGCCTCTCGCAAACAAGAAATTCAATATTTATTACCCGTAATGTGTCAAGCAGCACAAGAGATAAAGAAACAAGTAGAGAATATTCATATTTTAATCCCTATTTCTTTATCTAATTATCGTGATGATATTCAACGAAAAATTGATGAATATGACTTGTCAGCTACCTTAGTGGAGGGGGATACATTGATGGCGATCGCTGCTACTGATTTAGCCATTACCAAATCAGGTACAGTTAATTTAGAATTAGGTTTATTAAAAATACCTCAAGTAGTTATATATAAGGTTAATCCTATCACGATATGGATTGCGAGGAATATTTTAAATTTTTCAATTCCCTTTATGTCGCCAGTAAATTTAGTATTAATGTCAGAAATTGTACCAGAATTATTACAAGAAAAAGCAACCGTTGAAAATATAGTTAAAGAATCTTTAAACTTATTATTAAATGATCAAAGTAAGGAAGAAATGAGCTTAAACTATGAAAAAATGTATAATATTTTAGCAAATGGACAAGATACGGTAATAGAAAAAACAGCCATAGAAGTGCTTAATTTTACTTTAAATAGTAAGTTAAAATAATGTTTATTTTAAGGCTTCGTATCACAGCAATATTGTAGCTTGGGTTGAGAGATGAAACCAAATTAAACCTAACGAAAAGTTAATTTCTTCGGCATTTACAGTATAGAATCTAATTTTATTTAAAATATTATGATGTAAATAGTGAAAAATGAGAATTTTATTTATTAGTAATGGGCATGGAGAGGATTTAAATGGGAGTTTAATTGCCCATGAAATGAAGCAAATTAATTCTAAAATTGAAGTGTTTGCATTGCCCATAGTGGGAGAAGGAAATAGTTATTTAAAAAATGAAATTGAGTTAATTATTAGCAATGAAAATATGCCTTCGGGAGGAATGTTTTATCTTAATCCTCTTAACTTTATTAAAGATTTATTTTCTGGTTTAATTGGCTTAACAATTAAGCAACTTTTAGTATTAAGAAAAAAGGATAAAAATTTTGATTTAATAGTAGCAGTAGGTGATATAGTACCAATTTTTTTTGCTTATTTAACAGGTAAAAAATTTATAGTTTTTTTAGTAGCAACATCTAGTTATTATGAGGGTAAATTAAGATTACCTTTTTTTACTAAAATGTTATTAAAATCTCCTCAATGTAGCAAAATTTTTGCTAAAGATAAATTCACATTAATTGACTTAAAAAAAGAAGGATTTAAAAATATTTTCTGTTATGGCTATCCCATCATGGATGCCCTTAAACCTACTGATAAAAATTTAGATTTATTGCCCCTTACCCCTACTATTGCTTTATTACCCGGTAGTCGTATCCCTGAAGCTTTAAGAAATTTAGAATTACAATTAATTGTATGTGAACAGTTATTTTTATTAAGTAAAAGTCTCTATAATTTTAGGATTGCTTTAGTTTCTAGTATTAAAAATGAGGATTTACAGCTAATAGCAAATAAACAAAAATATGAGTATATAAATGATTATAAATTTGTTAAATATATCAATGATAAAAAATTAGAAATTATTGGTTATAATGATGCTTTTGCTAATATTTTAATTCAAAGTAATTTAGTATTAGGCATGGCCGGTACAGCCGTTGAACAAGCAGTAGGATTAGGTAAACCTGTAGTACAAATTGTGGGAGAAGGGCCTCAATTTACTTATCGTTTTGCTGAGGCACAAATGCGTCTTTTAGGTAGCAATATTACCACTATTAATAATAATGAATCTACCCGAATAATGTGTCAAAAAGCAGCCTTAGAAATTATCAAAATATTATCTAATCAATCTTATTTACAAGAATGTATTGACAATGGTTTAGAAAGAATTGGGGAAAAAGGCGCATCTCAAAAAATGGCTTTAGAAATTCTGTCTTATAACCATGAATAGTTTTTAGAAGAGAAAAATAGGATATGCAAGGGGTTTAAACCCCTTGTTTTTGTCATAATAATTAAATGGCGATCGCCATAATTTATTATAAATCAGCAAACCCTCTTTTTTTCTTAACCTTTTTCTGTTTTTGAGGAGCAGAATTACGAAAACCAGCACGATTACCCCCAAACATACCGCCTAAAGCCCCCATATCAGGCATTGCACCATCTCCCCCCATACCAGGTAAACCGCCACCTTTACTCATCTGTTGCATCATAGTACGCATCTTGGTAAAATCACTAACTAACTTAGAAACATCCTTTTCTTGATGCCCCGAACCTTTAGCCACACGGCGGCGACGACTAGGAGATTGAGATAATAATTGAGGATTTGCTCTTTCTTCTTTAGTCATGGAATTAATCATCGTTTCAGTACGTTTTAACTGAACTTCCCCTTGTTCTAAAACGCCCGAACCCAGTTTATTCATACCAGGTATAAGTTTCATCACCCCAGCAAATGACCCCATATTTTTAAGTAAACGCATTTGTTTAAGAAAATCATTGAAGTCAAATTTTGCCTCCATCATTTTCTTCTGCATTTTTTCTACATCAGCAATATCTAATTCTTCTTGGGCTTTTTCCACCAAAGTAACAACATCACCCATATTTAAAATACGAGAAGCCATACGTTCAGGGTAAAATGGTTCTAATGCTTCAACCTTTTCACCTACCCCAATAAATTTAATAGGTTGCCCCGAAATCGTCCGTACAGACAAGGCAGCACC
>CAZWLZ010000225.1:0-6083 GCA_964634505.1 uncultured bacterium
GAATGGCAAGTTCGCCCTTCTGCTGTAAGTTTATTTCAAGCTAGAGGTATTGATGTCCATGAATTGCAATCGGATGTGGCAGTTAAAAGAGAAGATGGCGGTTTAGAAATTGATTTATTAGTAGTAAATAATACTGAAGTAGTGTTAGTGGAAGTTAAAAGCAAATTAACTCAAAAAGATGTAGATGAGCATTTACAACGATTAGAAAAGTTTAAACGATTAATGCCACGTTATCAAAATATGAAGGCATTAGGTGCCGTGGCCGCTATGGTAGTAACAGATGAAGTGGCTAATTATGCTTATAGTCAAGGTTTATTTGTCTTAACTCAAACGGGAGGAAATATGACAATTCTTAATTCTACTGAATTTCAACCGAAAAGTTGGTAAGTTAAATGGCGATCGCCTCTTCTTTCGTTTTTCTTTGAGAATAATGGCGATCTTCAATTTTAATCTACTTGACGATCGCCATCATATTAACCAAAATAACTATTAACTAATTACAAAACACCTACATTAGCTAAACCAAGAATGACACCTGCACCTAAAATATGACCTAAGCTAGTAGTTGCAAGTAAAGCAGGTAATCCCATACCGCCAAAAAACATGGACATCGGTAATTGAGGGCCAGCATTTTGTTGTTCAATACTAAATTTACCAATGGCGATGGCCACAATATTACAAATAACCATAGTAATACCGACATTAACATTCCATACCATAGTATGAGGCATTGCAGCTGCTAAAAATAGATCAAAATGAATCATTTAATAAACTCCTTAATAATTAAATAGTTTTTACAAGTGATCATTTTAAACTTAGTTTTGACTTAAATTAAAAATATGTTGCAATACTTTGCAGTTTGATAAATTTTTGTAAAGAAATATTACAGTTTAAATAATATTTGACAATTGAGAATGGACAGTTGACAATGAGAAAAGAGAAATAACAATCAGAGATTTTAGAGAAAACGAATTATTAGAACTTAATATATAGTTGTAAATGTCAGAAAAAATAATCATTTTTGATTTTGATGGTACGATCGCCGATACTCGCAATACGTTAGTAGAAATCGGCAACAAATTGGCGATCGAATTTGGTTATACCCCTCTTGATGAATTAGAATTATTGAGATTAAGTAATTTAAGTTCAAGAGAAATTATCAAGCAATCTCCCGTACCAGCCTATCAAATTCCTTTCTTTATCAGAAGAATTAAAAAAGAATTAAACAAAGAAATTGCTACTCTTAAGCCTTTTTTTGGTATCTCTGAATCTTTACAAACTCTTAAAAATAGTCAATATCAACTAGGTATTATTACTTCTAATCTTGAAGAGAATGTTATGGCGTTTTTAATTAATAATAATTTAGCCACTTTTTTTGATTTTATTCATTCTGGTACAACTTTATTTGGCAAGGACAAAATTATTAATAAAGTTATCAAAAAAAACTGTTTTCCTATCGATCAAATTATTTATGTAGGAGATGAAACTAGAGATATAGAGGCAGCTAAAAAAAGTAAGGTTAAGGTTATTGCTGTTACTTGGGGTTTCAATTCTGCTAATGTTTTAGCCCAATATAACCCTGATTTTCTTATTTCTTGTCCTCAAGAATTAATTAATATTATTAATATTTAATCTTAATAAAAATTTTTTCTTATTCTTCAATACTTCAAAAATTAACTAATTTTTAATAAAATTATTATCCATTTCTTGTGACATAAGACATAAATTGACGATCAAGATATTCTTTCCAATACCAAAATAAAGGCGCTTCTCCTCCCCATTCACCATAACTGGCGATCGCCGTTTTATAACCTGTGCCAATTAAATTTAAGTATTTTTCTTGTGGAATATAATTTTTAAGTATTTCTACTCTTGATATCTTGAGCAAATTATGGTATAGAGGCTTACCTTGTTTGACGGCAAAAACTCCAGATTTTGGTCGAGGATAATGAGCCATAGTAGCAATATCACCAGTGGCAAAAATTTGGGGGTGAGAGACAGATTGAAGAGTATTTTTAGTAAGAATAAAGCCTTGATTGTCGGTGGTTAAACCACTGTTTTTAATCCATTGAGGAGAAGAGGCTTGAGTTACTAAGAAAGTATAATTTGAGTTAATTTTTAAACCAGATTCACATATTACTTGATTGCTTGTAATTTCTATAATTTTTGTATTAGTAAAAACTGAAATATTTTGAGATTGTAAAATATTTTCTAGTCTATTTTGTACCCATTTATTATGAGTTGGTAATAGAGTATTATTTTTTTGAATAATATTAATTATTAATTTATTTTTATCAATAATTTTACTTATTCTACTATACATATTTAAAGCTAATTCAACACCTCCAGCTCCTCCTCCAATGATGTTAATAATAATTTGTTCATTAGGATTAATTTTAGCATTTTTAACTAATTTATTCCAAGTTTTTAATAATTGATTTACTGGTTTAGAGGGAGTGGCAAAAGTATTAGCACCTATAATATTATTTATGCTTGGAGTGCTACCAATATCAATTGATAATAGATCAAAATTAATAAGTTTATTCTGATTACAAATAACTTGATTTTTTTCTAAATTTAAACCAATTGCATTATCTAAATAAAAAGTAGCATTTGCAAATTTAGCGAGAGAAACTAGATCAATATGAACTTCTTGATAAGTATAAAAACCAGCAATATAGCCAGGTAACATTCCAGAGTAAGGAGTTTTTTTAGTATTACTAATTAGAATTAATTCAATATTATTAGAAATAATATTTTTATCCCAAAGTTTAAGCAAAATAGCATGACTATGGCCACCCCCAACTAAGACAATTTTTAATTTATTTTTGATCATTAATAAATAATACTGCTAAAAAAATAAACTTTTCTTAGTTTAGATTAGTGATAGCTTAACCTCCTAACACCAATTAGTATTTTATTGGGTTTTAATGCCTCAAACTAACCTACAAGAATTAAGCCCTTTAGACTATAACAATAACTATAGTAAATAATTTTTCCATTTACTTAAAATTATTTCAATTAAAATTAATCACTACAGATAAAGCAAAATTTCTTAATGTAATATGCTTCAAAAATGTTCTAATTATTCTAACTATGCTTTAAAGTAGCTAAATTATGAAAAAATTAACTGCTTTTTTTAGTAGTTTTTAATTGAATGAATTATTAAAAATATTTAATTAAAATTAAATCTTTTATCATACCGAAAATATTGAATAGTAGTTAAGATAAAAATTACTTTAATAATCAATTTTATTTAATAACAAAAAAATATAAAATGCTAATCAAAAATATTATTAATCGATTAAGAAATCTAACAGAAATAGATATACAAAATCAATGGTTAAATTATGATCAAGATTTAACTAATCCGCCTCAATTTAAAGATATAAAAAATTGGTCAAAAATGACCCCAAATGATAAAAATTATTTGGTATGGGAGAAAAGCAATCAAGTTAAATGGTTGGCACAAAATATTATTATTCCTACTCAGATTAATAACTATTTCTTAGAAAAATTTTGTTTACGATTAGCTTTAACTTGGTGGGCAAAAGAAGCTCAAATTTTTGTTAATGGGAAGTTAATACAAGAAGGAGATTTGTTTGATTCTTCTACTCGTATTTTATTAACTAGTTGTACTATTCCTAATCAAGAAATTTTTGTTGTTTTACGTTTAGTTAGCCCTAGCCATGATATTGGAGCGTTAATGAAATCAAAATGTATCTATGAAGTTAATAGAAATATTGAACAAAATTTAATTCTAAATGATCAAATTTTACCCATTAATTCTAATTTAATTGATGCTGGTTTTGTTGCTAATGAATTAGAAATTATTTACAATTATTTAGTTAATTTTGAACCAGAAAATTTACCTTTTTTAGAAGACAATTTAAGTATTATTGATTGGCATAATATTAATAATAAAAATCTTTTTCATCAGTCTTTATTGCAACTAAGAAATAATCTAAATAATTTTAGTGAAACTATCAAAAAACGTAATTTTTATTTACTCGGTCATGCCCATTTAGATATGGCTTGGTTATGGGAAGTTACTGAAACTTATCAAGTGGCAAAACTAACTTTTAATTCTGTCTTAAATTTACAAAAAATTTTTCCTTCTCTTACTTTTGGTCATACTTCTGCTTGTCTCTATCAATGGATAGAAAATAATGATTTTCAACTTTTTTTACAAATACAAAGAGCTGTTAATAATGGTAACTGGGAATTATTAGGCGGAATGTGGGTAGAATCTGATACTAATTTAATTTCTGGTGAGTCTTTAATTCGTCAATTTCTCTATGGCCAACAATATTTTAAAAGTAAATTCGGTTTCGTTAATAAAATCGCTTGGTTAACTGATACTTTTGGTTTCTGTTGGCAGTTACCTCAAATTTTGACTCTCTGCGAAATAGAATACTTTGTTACTGGTAAACTTCACTGGAATGATACTAATCCTTTTCCTTATTCTTATTTTTGGTGGCGATCGCCAAATGGAAGCAAAATTTTAACGCTCATGTCTCCCCCAAATATAGCAGGAGTAATGGATACCAATCCTATCACTATGACTAACTACGCTATCGATTGGGAAAAACAAACTAATTTGCCAGATGTTTTTTGGATACCCGGAGTAGGCGATCATGGTGGAGGTCCTACTCGTGATATGTTGGAAGTTGCTAATCTATACTCTCAATCTCCTTTTTTTCCTAATCTTCAATTTACCACTACTCAAGATTATCTACACAAAATATCTTCTGATACTGGCTCTTTACCTACTTGGAATGATGAACTTTATCTTGAGTTACATCGTGGTTGTTATACTACTCACGCTGATCAAAAATACTTTAATCGTTTGAGTGAAAATTTACTATATCAATGTGAGTTGCTATCAACTATAGGCAATCTACTTGATCAAAGCCTACTTTGGAAATGCACACGCTTTTCCAATTTAACTAATCATATCCCGAATAAGACAAAAAGTCAAGCATTTTTATTAGAAAGTAGTAAAAAAATTGAGCTTATTTGGAAAGAAGTATTATTCAATCAATTTCACGATATATTACCAGGTACTTCTATTGAAGAAGTATTTATTACGGCTAATAAAAGTTGGCAGAATATTATTAATAATTGTGAAAAAATTTTAAAGGATTCATTATTAGCAATTAGTGATTATATTTTGCTACCAAAGTTACCGAATAAACAAGCAAAACCGCTCATTATTTTTAATACTTTAAATTGGCAAAGATCAGAAATTATAGAAATAGAAATTAGGGGAAAATATAGCAAAATTATTGATGAAAATAATCAAGAAATAATTACTCAAATTAGTATTAATAATACGCTCTTATTTTTAGCAGAAAATATTCCTAGTATTGGCTATAAAATATATTGGTTATTACCTCAAGAAGAAGTAATAAAAAATCAACCTATTATTGATAATAAATTTACCTTAGAAAATGACTATATAAAAGTAGTAATTAATCAAGAAACAGGAGATATAAAAAGTTTATTTGATAAAAAAAATCAGCAAGAAATTTTTAAATTAGACGGTAATAAACTAGAGTTTTTTCAGGATAAAGGACAATATTGGGATGCTTGGAATATTGATCCAAATTATCAAGATTACCCTTTAGAGTCAGCTACTTTAAAATCAATAACTTGGATCGAAAAAGGTTATATACAATCAACAGTTAGAGTAATTAAATTATTTAATAAATCTGAATTTATTCAAGATTATATTTTAAGTTTTAATACACCTATTTTAAAAATAAAAAACAAAGTTAATTGGCAAGAAGATCATGTATTAGTAAAAGTAGCTTTTCCTTTGGCTATTAATAGTAATTATGTAACCTATGAAATTGGTTGTGGTGCGATAAAACGTCCAACTAATTCTGATGGAAAAATAGACCAAGCAAAATGGGAAGTTTGTGGACATAATTGGGCAGATTTAAGTAATAATAATTATGGTGTTAGTATCTTGACTAATTGTAAATATGGTTATGATGCAACCTCAAATCAAATCAGACTGAGTTTATTGCGTAGTCCAACTTGGCCTAATCCAAACGCTGATATAGGTTTACATGAGT
>CAZWLZ010000226.1:0-6075 GCA_964634505.1 uncultured bacterium
GAGGTTGGGTGCTAAATTTTCTCTTATTAAAAAATGGCTAAAGCCATTACTACAAAGTTGGTTATGACTGATTATCAAGTTCAATATTGAGCTTTAATACGTTTACTCTAGGTTCACCAAAAATGCCTAAAAATCTACTTTCTGTCGCTTTAGTAATGAGTAATTCTACTTTATTTGTGTCTAATTTTCTGACTGTAGCTACTCGCTTAATTTGATTTCTGGCCGATTCAATACTAATATGAGGATCTAAACCAGAAGCTGAAGTATAGACTAAATCAGATGTTGGAGCAATATTGGCAGATTGTAAATTTGTTATGTTAATTTTAATATTGTCTATTAATTGAGGGTTGGTGGCAGCTAAATTACTTGCTCCAGAAATGCCCGTTTTTCCAGCTATTTCACCACTGCTATAATTAATCACACTAGGGCGACTCCAGAAGTATTTATCTTCTCTAAAATTTTGACCAATTAAAGTTGATCCAATAATCGTACCTTGTGCATTTTTAATTAGACTGCCATTAGCTTGAAAAGGTACAATTAACTGACCAAAAATAAGAAAAAAACTGGGATAAATGACAGCAGTGACAATCCATAAAAAAACAGTAATTTTAAAAGCTTTAATTAATTCTTTAACTAACATAAATTTAAAATTTTTCCGGTTGTAAAATAACAATAAAAAGGTAAATAAATAAACTTAGAGTTACTAAGCCTAGTAAAACTAAAGCGTAAGATTGCCCTTTGGATAAAATCGTAGTTGTGGCACTATAAACTACGGGAGAAATAATAATATTTAACAGTAAAATTGATAATAAATAAACAGGTAAATTTCGAGAGAAAAAACCTTTAGAGATATTACCAACAGTTTCTTTAGCCAGAGAATAATTAAATTTCATAATTAGTTTTAAAGATAAAAAAGATTAAATTTAACATGAGCATAATTTAATTTAATTCAAGATTATTAGCATGACTATAAAGTTCAATTTCGATCATTTGATTTAATTATCATTTTGGTTAAGGAAAATATAATTTTTTATTATGCAAAGATGTATTCTTAATTTTAATACCTAAATTTACTCAAGTAACTTTTATTGTTATTTTAAATGTAAATTATTCTTTTTTCGTTTTTGAGATACATTAAGATCGCTAAACCAACCTTTACGCCAGAAAAATAAGATCATTAATCCAGCAACTATAAGCATTACTGTTAAGGTGATGACATAACCCCAATACCAGTTTAACTCTGGCATATTAAAAGGGGATTTATCAGGATTAAAATTCATGCCGTAAATTCCAGCAATAAAAGTTAAAGGAATAAAAATACTAGAGATAACGGTTAGAGTTTTCATAATTTCATTCATGCGATTGCTAACAGAAGAAAGATAAATATCTGTTAGGTTAGAAGCTAAATCTCGATAGGTTTCTACCATATCTAAGATTTGAATGATATGATCATAACAATCTCTTAAATATATGCGTACTTCGTCAGAAATTAACTCATTCCCATCTCTTAGTAAAGAATTAATGGCATCTCGCAGAGGCCAAACTGCACGGCGTATAAGGAGTAATTCTTGTTGCAGTTTATGAATTTTATTCAAAGATTGGCGATTTGCAGATGTAACAACTTCATCTTGTAATGATTGCATAAACTCCCCATATACTTCCATTACAGGAAAAAATCCGTCAATAATAGCATCAATTAAGGTATAGAATAAATAATCAACTTTTTTTTGTCGAATTGTTCCTTTTTTGTTCCTAATTCTTTGTCTAACGCCTTCTAAACAATCAAAATCTGGTTCTTCTTGTATGGTTAGTAAGTAATGTTTACCTAAAACAAAGCTAATTTGTTCGCTGATAAAAAAATTAGAACGTTGATCAATTGTTACCATGCGAGATATAAAAACTAAATGTTCTTTATATTCAACTACTTTTGGACGTTGTGGCACGTTAACAATATCTTCTAGGGTGATGGGATGAAGATCAAAAACTTCTCTTAATTGTTGCCAAGTAATTTCATTTCCTAACCCATCAATATTAATCCAAGATACTGATTCGGTATCAAGATAAATAGCACATTCTAAAGGGTTTTTAAGTTCTTTACAAACTGCTTGATGTTCATTATAATCAATTACTGTAATGGTTGGAGCAACAGCATTGAGGGGGAAATTAAGACTTCCAGGAATATTATCAGGGTGGTTATTGAAGTAATTGAAGTGATGAACCAAATTAGATGGTTTAAACTGCGTCATATATGTTTTATTTTTATTGATTAGTTATTTTCGTTAATTTTTATAAAACATCAAGCTAAGCCCATTATTTTGACAAAAACATCAATAACTTTGATGGCTATAAAGGGAGCGATTATGCCGCCAAAACCATAAAGAAAAATATTTCTTTGTAATAATTGTTCAGCCGTCAGGGGACGAAATTTGACACCTTTTAGGGCGAGAGGAATTAGGGCGGGGATAATTAAAGCGTTATAGATTAAAGCCGATAAAATAGCTGATTGAGAACTGGCTAAACCCATGATATTTAAACTACCTATACCTGCTTCTGCAAAAATAGCAGGAATGATCGCAAAATATTTTGCTACGTCATTGGCGATCGAAAAAGTAGTTAAAGCTCCCCGAGTAATTAATAATTGTTTACCAATGGTAACAATATCAATTAATTTAGTAGGATCAGAATCTAAATCTACCATGTTAGCAGCTTCTTTGGCTGCTTGAGTGCCTGAATTCATTGCTACTCCGACATTCGCTTGAGCTAAAGCAGGGGCATCATTTGTACCATCACCAGTCATAGCAACTAATTTACCTTTAGCTTGTTCTTTCCGAATGACCTCAATTTTATCTTCTGGGGTTGCTTCGGCGATAAAATCATCTACACCAGCTTCTTGGGCAATAACTGAGGCAGTAATGGCGTTATCACCAGTGAGCATAATTGTGCGGATACCCATACGACGCATTTGATCAAAACGTTCCTTAATACCAGTTTTAATAATATCTTTGAGATAAATTACGCCATAAATATCGCTACCTTGACATACCGCTAAAGGAGTGCCACCTAGACGGGATACTTGTTCATAATTTGCGTCAAGATCGTCAGGAATTTGTCCTCCTCGTGAACGTACAAACCCTTTAATAGCATCAACTGCACCCTTACGAACTTCGATCCCATCACCCAAATCTGTACCACTCATACGAGTTCGAGCCGAAAATTCTACTCCAGTAGAAGTATTAGTATCAAAATCGATTTGTGTTGCTAATTTATGAGCTAAATCGACAATAGATCGCCCTTCTGGTGTTTCATCAAAAATACTAGAAATAAGAGCAATTTGGGCGATTTCAGCTACCGTATGACCATTTACTGGGATAAATTCTTCAGCCAAACGATTACCCAAAGTAATAGTACCAGTTTTATCCAGAACTAAAGTATTAATATCCCCACAGGCTTCTACTGCTCTACCGGAGGTAGCAATGACATTAAATTGAGCAACTCGATCCATTCCAGCGATACCGATAGCACTTAATAAACCGCCGATAGTGGTAGGAATTAAAGCTACTAATAAAGCAATTAAAACGGCTATGGTAACAGGACTTTGGGCATAATTGGCGATCGGGGGTATCGTAGCGATAACGATTAAAAAAACTTCAGTTAACACCGCTAAAAGAACTGTTAAAGCAATTTCATTAGGCGTTTTACTTCTTTCAGCCCCCTCTACAAGGCTAATCATGCGATCGATAAAACCCTTACCCGGATCGGCTGTAACCCTGATTAAAAGCTCATCAGAAAGAATACGAGTACCTCCAGTTACGGAACTTGCAATATCCGTACCAGGTTGCTTTAAAACTGGTGCAGACTCTCCTGTAATAGCTGATTCATCAACAGAAGCCATACCGCCGATAACTTCACCATCGGCTGGAATCACATCTCCAGCAATTACTTTGATTTGATCATCCCGTCTTAAACTGGTAGAACTTATATTTTCGATCGAACCATCAGCAAGAATTTTACGGGCTACTGTATCACTTTTAGTAGCACGGAGAGCCTCAGCTTGGGCTTTACCTCTACCTTCTGCTATCGCTTCAGCAAAATTAGCAAATAAGACAGTTAAAAATAAAATTACCGTAATCAGTCCGTTAAAACGTCTTTGATTTGCTTCCAAAACAGTCCCAAATAAATTAGGGTTGATGGTTACTAAAGCCGTGATAATTGAACTAATCCAAACGATAAACATTACTGGATTTTTGATAGCAATACGAGGATCGAGTTTAACAAAGGCTTGTTTTATCGCTCTGGCGTATAATCCTTTATTTTTAGCTTTGGTGTTGGGTTTTCTTTGATTTTTCATAGTTTTTTTATTTGTCCATACTACAAACGATAAAAAAAGAGCTTTTCTTAGTTTGGATTGATGATCGTTAAATTTTAATATGAATAAGGATTTTGTGATGGGGAGATTATCCCCCTAATTTAAAACCTTCGGCAATAGGACCTAATGCTAAGACGGGAAAGAAGCTCAATGCCCCTAAAATTAAGATTATTCCAGCGGTTATACTGGTAAATAACAAGGTGTCTGTGCGTAAAGTGCCAGTGGTTTCGGGTACTTGTTGTTTATTTGCTAAGTTATCTGCTAGTAGTAATAAGGCCATAATTGGTACATATCTTCCAAATAACATACTACAACTAGCACTCAGATTCCACCATAGGGTGTCATCTTTTAAACCTTCAAATCCTGAACCATTATTGGCTGAGGCTGAGGCGTATTCAAATACTACTTGAGATATGCCATGAAAGTTTGGGTTACTAATTCCAGCTAAGGTTTCGGGAAATGCTAAGGTAATGGCACTGGGAATTAATACGGCGATGGGATGAATTAATAAGATTACACTGGCTAACACGATTTCTGGTTTTTCGATTTTTCGCCCTAAAAATTCTGGTGTTCTTCCTACCATTAATCCTGTTAAAAATACGGTTAAAATTAGGTAAATAAAGATGTAGGCTGTACCTGTGCCTTGCCCTCCCCAAATAATCTGTAAAAATAGGCTAAACATACTACTAAATCCGCCAGTAGGCATTAAGGAGTCTAACATCCCATTCACTGCACCGCACATTGTTCCTGTGGTGGCGATCGCCCATAAGGCACTTTGAGCCCAGCCAAATCTTACTTCTTTTCCTTCTAAGTTTGGTTGCTGTTGTTCTAAAAGGTCATTTACGTCTGGATTCCCTTGATATTCACCTACGGCCGTAACTGCTATTAAAATTAGAAACATACTCATGATCATGCCAAATACTAACCATGCTTGTTTTTTATTTTGGGCAAAAATGCCATAAGTATAAATTAAGGCAGTAGGAATACTCATCATGGTGATAATTTCGATTAAGTTTGTCACAGGATTAGGATTTTCAAAAGGATGAGCAGAATTTACGGCAAAAAAACCGCCTCCATTTTCTCCTAATTGTTTAATTATTTCTAAATGGGCGATCGCCCCCATGCCAATAACTTGATTTTGACCTTCTAAAGTGGTGACTGTTAAAGCTGGAGATAAGGTTTCGGGAACTCCTGCTAAAAGTAAAAGAATTCCCCCTATAATAGAGATGGGCAACAAAATTCTGGTAATAGATTGAATTAAGTCCACATAAAAATTACCTAAAGGTTTTCCTGTTAATCCTCGAATAAAAGCAATCCCCACTGATAAACCAGTGGCAGCAGATGTAAACATCAAAAAACCTAAACCTAAAACTTGACTAGTATTAGTTAAAGTGGTTTCTCCTGCATAATGTTGTTGATCTGTATTGGTTAAGAAAGAAAGTGTAGTATGTAACGCTAAATGCCAACTAGGAGAATTTAATTGAGCAGAATTAAAGGGTAAAAATGTTTGAAATATTAAAATTCCATAAACAAAAATACCCATCATTAAATTACTAAATACAATACTTCTAATATATTGCCAAACGCTCATTGTTTCCATCATCCTAATAGACATTAAATTATAAATTTTGTCTTCTATGGGATTAAGAAATTAATCAAGAAATGTTTTTTTTCTTAAAAAAATATTAGCGATATAACTGCCAAATATG
>CAZWLZ010000227.1:0-6040 GCA_964634505.1 uncultured bacterium
GGATCACAATGAAGATAAAAACTCCCAGTAGGCTTCAAAACTCGATGTATTTCAGCTATTCGTAAAGTCATATTAACTACATAGGCAAATAAACTTCCCTTACCTAAAACTTGCTCTAAACCACAAATTAAAGCAATACTTTGATGAGTAAATTTGCCGTGATAATTTTCCTTAATTTCAGCTAAACCGATATTAGCTAAATCATCCCACTTCCAAGTATCAATAAAAGCCTGTGATTGGGCGAGGTCTTCCTTACCAATATTATTATAAATTTGATTATAATTACGCTTAGAATTGAAAGGAGGATCAATGTAACATAAATCGACTGTTTCATCATTGACATATTTGCGTAAATTCTCTAAATTATCACCATAATAAAGTTTATTCAACATAATAAAATAGACTCCCAAAATTTATATATACTGGTGGATTTACCCCCTAAGCCCCTTTAAAGGTAAGCAGTTGTGTGGGAGAGGCTTCCAGCCTGTCTTTTCTTGATCTTTATACTGGCAGGATGCCTGTACGATTATGAAAAACAGAGATTGGCACAGTTAAAGAATAGAAAAAGAAGAACTTAAATCCTGAAACTTAAAAATTTGTAATCAATTATCAATTGCTATAGTAGCAATAGTAACAGTATCTTGATTTTCTCTTTGTTAAGGTAAGAAAAATAACTTTTATAATTGAAGATAAAAAAATGATTTATATTTCCATCATAGAAGGAAATCCTCACTTGCGATCGCTTTTAGGGTGGCACTTACAACAAGCAGGTTATGCAACGCAACTTTATGGCACCATTGGGCAGATGAAAAATAGTTTTGCTAATCATCAGCCTTCTTTGGTGGTAGTTGATTCTGATTTGCCTGATGGTAGTGGTATCGATTTTTGTCGTTGGTTATATCAAAATCATCAATGTGTAGTTCTTGTTTTATCCGCTCGTAATACAGAAAAAGATATTGTTAATGGTTTAAAATCCGGTGCGGATGACTATTTAACCAAACCTTTTGGAATGCAAGAGTTTATGGCTAGAGTTGAATCTCTTTTACGTCGTTTTCGCTTTAATCACGCTCCTTTGTCTTTAGATTTTGGAGATTTAAAAATCGATTTAGTACAAAGAAGAGTTCAATTTATGGGCGAGTTTATCGACTTAACTCCTCAAGAATTTAGTTTAATTTATATTTTGGCTCAAGCTCAAGGTATTGCTCTTTCACGTGCTGATTTATTACGTCGTGCTTGGCCTGAAGCTATTGATAATCCTCGCACTATTGATACTCATGTCTTATCTTTACGCAAAAAGATTGAAATTGATCCTCGTCAACCTAATTTAATTCAAACGGTGAGAAATGTTGGTTATTGTCTTAATTTAGATGCTCTTAATCGTAATGCTGCTATTAATTCAGCTGTTAATTATCAAAATATAAGTAATAATTCTTCTTCTCAACAAAAAAATAATCCTCATCATCAGAATACTAATTACTATCATTCTTCTCTTAGGGTTAGTAATGCCCAATAAAAAACTATGATTACATTTATTTAGTCAAAACTATGATTAGATTTTATTGATTTTTAGATTTAATTGTAGTTTTATTAATTAAAATTCTTCTAGTTTTTCTTTTAATTCCCATTCTTTTAATTGCTCATTTATTTTTGACCAATTAATATTTTTTACTAAGTTTGTTTCAATTATTTTACCTTTTTCTAAAAAAATTATCTTGTTTGCGTATTTTTCAATCAATTCTAATTGATGAGAAACCATTACAATACTAAGATTTTTTTGTTCTGTTAATTTTTTTAATATTTCCATTAAAAAGTTAGCTTTTCCTTTATCTAAGGCTGAAGTTGGTTCGTCTAATAGTAATATTTGCGGTTTCATTATTAATCCTCTGGCGATCGCCACTAATTGTTTTTGGCCTACAGAAAGCTCTATTTCTTGGCGATCGAGCCATTCAGGGGGTAAATTTAACTCACTAACGCAATAATCTAATCTGGTTACAATTTCATTAGGATTTAATTTGAGTAATTTGAGAGGATAAGTTAAGGTTTCTTGTACACTCATTCCCAATAACTTTGCCTCTTGAGGTACTAAAACTATTTGCCCTCTAAGATTTAAAATAGGGATATTTTTTACATTTTTATTATTAAAAAGAATTTGTCCTTGATAGGGATCAATAAGACGATTTAATAAACGTAATAAAGTTGTTTTTCCTGCACCTGATGCCCCTATTATCCCTAAAAAGTCTCCTTTTTCTACATTAAAAGAAATATTATCTAATAATAAATAATCACTATTATTTACTCCAAAACTAACAGCATTTGCTGACAAAATTAACTGAGATTTACTGCCCATTAAAAAATAAATGATTGAATAAGTAGTTAATAAAATTTTTGAAAATTAATTAACAATGGTCAATTGTTGCAAGTTATTACAAAACATTGTTAAAAATTCCATTTTAGGACAAATTAAATGATAATTGAAATCAAACTTAACAAACTATAACTTTTATTTTAGGAGTCAAAAAATTATGGCTATTTCAGATACTCAAGTATTTATTGCTTTGGCGATCGCCCTTATACCTGGTATTTTAGCATTCCGTTTATCTACTGAACTTTATAAATAAATCGAAGATAATCAAAAAAATCCTCGTCATTCTCTAAGATGAGACGATGAGGATTTTTCTAAAGGAATAATTGTTTATTCTTATGTATTTTGCCAAAAATTACTGAACGATGATTTTGCCAACCATACCAGCGCCACGATGAGGCTCACAATAATAGGTATATTCTCCAGCTTGATCAAAAGTAACATCAAAAGATTCTCCTGCTGAAAATAATAATCCTTTATGAGATTTAGAAGCAGCCGCACCTTCAAATACTACATTATGAGGAGCTAATTTATTGTTTAACCAATTAACAGTATCTCCTGCTTTAATGGTAACTTCTTTGGGCTCAAATGCAAGCATACCGCTATCTGCACCCATTTTGACTTCTACTGTAGATGCACTAGCAGAGTTAATATTTACAAACATACTTGCAACTATAATTAATACAGCAGAAAGAACTAAACCTAATTTTTTAATCATTGTCTTCTTTTAAAATGTTTCAATTTTTACCTTTTTTTCATTTTACTATGAAGTTTGACACATTGTCATATTTTGTCAAAATTTAATTTTAGAAATAATAATTTTAAACATTTATAACAAAGAATAGGATTAAGAATATCCTTTGCACCTTTGACAATACACAATCTTAATGTTAATTAACAAAACAAATTTTTATTATTGCATTCTATCAATAGTACGATATTGAATGGCTTCGGCTAGATGATTACTCTTAAGATTTTCATCTCCATTCAAATCGGCAATAGTGCGAGAAACCTTTAAAATTCTATCCATGGCTCTTGCTGATAAGCCTAACTTTCTGATAGCATTTTCTAATAAATTGCGACTAGCATCATCTAAAATACAAAATTGCTGTAAATGTGGCGATTTCATTTGGGCATTAGAGTTAATTTTTTCTCCTTTAAATCTAATTTGTGCTTTTTCTCTTGCTTTTAAAACTCTCTCTCTAACTTCAATTGAGCTTTCCCCGCCCTTTTGCCTAGTCATTTCTTCGGGCTTAAGACGACTAACAATTACTTGTAAATCAATTCTATCTAATAAAGGGCCTGATAATCTTGCCCAATATTGTTCTCTTTGTCGTGGTGAACAGGTACAAAGTTGAATAGAATCACCAAAATAGCCACAAGGACAGGGGTTAGTACTAGCGATCAAGGTGAAGTTGGCAGGAAAAATTACCGACTGTCTAGTGCGAGAAATGGTGACGCTTCCATCCTCTAAGGGTTGCCTTAAATATTCTAAAACGTTGCGTTTAAATTCTGTAAGTTCATCTAAAAAGAGAACACCTCTATGAGACAAAGATATTTCTCCCGGACGGGGAAAAGTGCCACCTCCAACCAAAGATGCACCACTAGCAGAGTGATGAGGGCTACGAAAAGGACGCTCTCTAATTAATGAGCCTTTATCTTTGAGAAAACCAGCGACGGAGTAAATTTGCGAAACTTCTAAGGCTTCCTCAAAATTTAAAGGGGGTAAAATAGTTGGTAAACGTCTTGCTAACATCGTTTTACCTGAGCCGGGGGGGCCTACAAAAATTAAATTATGGCCTCCTGCTGCGGAAATTTCTAAAGCTCTTCGGGCGTGATTTTGTCCTTTGACATCTTTTAAATCTGGTAAATTTATTAAATATTCTGGTGATATTTGTTGAGGGTTAAATTTAACAGGGGTAAATTTATGAGGTTGATCTAAAAATTCAGCAACTTCCCACAAATCACTTAACCCATAAACTGATAAACCTTCTACCACAGAGGCTTCCTGAGAATTATCTTTAGGTATCACTAAACCTTTAAATCCTAATTTAGCAGCTGTAGCGGCGATCGCCAAAACACCAGCAACAGGGCGTAAAGTACCATCTAAAGAGACTTCACCTAAAAATAAATGATCTCCTAATAATTGACAATCAATTTGTTCAGAAGCTGCTAAAATGCCGATACTGATGGGTAAATCAAAACTGGGACCTTCTTTTTTTAAATCTGCTGGAGTTAAATTAACAATTATTTTTCTGATAGGGAAGGCAAAACCAGCATTTTTGATAGCAGCTTTAACTCTTTCTTTCGATTCTTGCACCGCCATATCAGGAAGCCCTACTACAATGGTTTTAGGTAAACCACCTGACACGTCCACTTCGACACCAACCTTAACTGCATCAATGCCTACAATAGTAGCACTCCAAACTCTACTTAACATTTTTTTAATTAATTATGAAGAAATTAAAACTTTAACTATAATTTTATTTACTACTTTTAATCACTTATGATGATTTTAATCTTTAATTTATTTTGGTAAAACATTGTAATTTTAAGATTCAAAACGAAAACTTATTTTTATTGAAAAATTATTTAACCAAACTTAATAAAGATTTGATCAAAAAACCATTAAAAATTAATAGTAGCAACTAATAACATTATGAGTTAAATTGGTTAGCATATAATGTCAAATTATCGATAATAATTATTTATTAATAGATGAAAAGGTCAAGAAAATTATGTTAGATTTTGTTAATAATCTTTTCTCAGGTGGCGGTGGTGGTGTAGGGATTGAAATAAATCCAGATAAAATCACTTTAGCCCAACTAACGAAAAAAGGACAACAATATAAATTGGCAAAATACCAATCTATTGATGTGCCTGACGAAATTTTTGAAGAAGGCCAAATAGCAGATTCTTCGGCTTTAGCAGAATTAATTGATCAACTTCTCAAAGAAGCAAAAATTAAGCCAAAACGAATTGCTACAGCAGTGCCGATGCGAGAATCAATTATCAGAATTATTCCTATTCCGGCAGAATTGAATGATCAAGAATTAAGGGATATGGTAATCAATCATGAAGCACCTTTATTTTTGCCCTATCCTAGAGAAGAAGTTGACATTGATTATCAAAAATTAGGCTATTTTGTAGATGATGATGGCATCGAAAAAGTACAAGTTTTATTAGTGGCAACTCGCAGGGAAATTACGGATTTGTACTTAGAAACATTTCAACAAATCGGTTTAAGTGTAAATGTTTTAGAAATCAATAGTTTCGCTTTGATTCGTACTATCAAAGATCAATTAAAACAATTTGGAGAAAATGAAGCCGTAGTTTTGGTTGATATTGAATTTGACAGCACTGAAATTGCCATTATTGTTCAAGGAGTACCTCAATTTTCTCGAACTGTACCTATTGGTACATATCAAATGCAAAGTGCTTTAGCTCAAGCGATGAATTTGCCCACTTCTAAAAATACGGAGTTATTACAAGAGATTACAATTCCCAATAATCCCGATCAAACGGCTACTAGTAGCACCACTAGCAGCCAAACTTGGATTAATCCGGGTATGGATTCTCTGTTAAGGGTTTTAGGGGAATTGGTAGATGAATTGAGAAGATCAATTAATTTTTATCTTAACCAAAGTGGAGATGTAGAAGTAGTTCAATTAATGTTAG
>CAZWLZ010000228.1:0-6012 GCA_964634505.1 uncultured bacterium
ATTCCCTCGATTATTGTAAGCATAATCATAGTTAGGATTAAGATTGATAGCTTGGGTATAATCGGCGATCGCCTTGTCATATTCTTTTAAGTCATCGTAGGCATTCCCTCGTACATAGTAGTTAAAATCAGAGTTAGGATTAAGATTGATTGCTTGCTTGTAATAGAACATTGATTTTTCATATTCTTTTAAGTCAAAGTAGTCATTTCCTCGATTAACGTAAAAATCTACATACTTAGGATTAAGATTGATTGCTTGGTTGTAATCGGCGATCGCTTTTTCTATTTCTTTTAAGTCATCGTAGGCATTCCCTCGATGAAAGTAAGCATCAGCATTGTTAGGATTAAGATTAATTGCTTGGTTGTAATCGGAGATTGCTTTTTCTATTTCTTTTAAGTTAGCGTAGGCATTCCCTCGATTAACGTAAGCATAATCATAGTTAGGATTAAGATTGATTGCTTGGGTATAATCGGCGATCGCTTTTTCATACTCTTTTAAGTCATCGTAGGCATTCCCTCGATTAATGTAAGCATATAAATAGTTAGGATTAAGATTGATTGCTTGGTTGTAATCGGCGATCGCCTTTTCATATTCTTTTAAGTCATCGTAGGCATTCCCTCGATAAAAATAAGCATCAGCATTGTTAGGATAAAGATTAATTGCTTGGTTATAATAGGCAATCACTTTTTCTATTTCTCGGAAATCAGAAATATTACCATAACTACTTACACGTTTCCAATCTTCCAAAAGATTATTAATCCTTTTGACTTTAGTTAAATCAATATTTTCAGCCTCATTTACAATAGCTAATAACTGCTGTATCGAATCAAAAAAAGGCTTATCTGCTCTCATTCTTTCTCGCATTTGGATTAAAGCGTTTTGATGTTGAATGTTAGTTAAATCCCGTTGAAAATTTTGCTGTAATTGTAAAATGTCATATTCAATTATTTTTCTTTGTTCAAAACTCCATTTTTGAAAATCTAAATTTTTTTGATTAATAGCAAAATTAACTTCTGCTCGAAATGCCTCAATTTCCTTTAATCTTTCGTGACTAAGTTCGGCTAATTCTCTTTGAAAATCTTGGTTTGCTCTTTGTTGCAATACCGAAAATTTTAATTGATTATATTGCAATTCGGCAGAATGTTCTCTACTCAATCGAGCAATATCTTCGGAAGAATCCCGACTTAAAGCACTAATCCTTTCAGAGGATTGACGATTTTCATGAGATGACCAAGCATTGACACCACTAGATACTAAAGAAGCCGCGCCACTAATCCCCGCAGCAATAACAGTATAGATTCCAGCCATAGTTTCTACTACAGGCATATTTTTAATTTCTCCATCAATAATTAATTATTTTAAACAAAAATTTAATTAAAAAGAGACAGGCTAGAAGCCTATCCCACTTTATTCAGCCAAAGAAGCCACCCAATAAAAATTGGGATATATAGTTAAAACTTGGTTATTAGGAGTAAATAATTCCCAACAAGCAACATCTTGATATTCTTGATTAATTAAATCAGGAATAATTTTAAATTGGTAGTTATTATTAAATTTAATAGTTAAGATTAAATCAGAATAATTCAGGTCAAATTCAGTAATAATTGTGCTTTCAATTACTTTTAATTGTTGTAAAATTTCCGAAGATTCTAAATTAGAATTTAGAATAATATTATGATTATTTTCTAATTGCCAATAAGTACCTCTTGAGCCGAAATTCCAACTACCTTTTTGACGATTACCCATTTTAGGATGATGATAAGATATTTTATCACCAATATCTAAGCGTAATTCATCTCCATAACTTATTTTCACTCTCCAGCATATTTGCCCTACAATAGGCTTAATTTTAAGTCTAAGATTATCTAAATCTGAATCTTTATTTATATTTGGTTGAGATTGAATAGTGTTAATCATAATAAATATTTGTTGATTTATAAGTCTAAAAAATAAATCGCTTTTTGTCTTAATTCCTGATAAGTAAAGTCTCCTCTTTCATTCAAACTAGCTTTATAACCTAATTCTTTTTCTTCTTCTAAAAATTCGCCAAAAAGTTGTCTTTGATTCTGAGTCATTTTAAATTCCTTAGCAATATTGTCAATTTGTTTGATGTCTCTTTTTTTTGGCATTTTTAATTATTAAAATAAATAATTTTCATCTAAACAAAAAGGCTATTAAAGGTTTTTGTAAATTAAATATCTATAAGTTTTACTAAAAAAATACTATCAATAAAAGTTTAATTAAGAAGAGACAGGCTAGAAGCCTATCCCACTTTAGAGAAATTTTAAACTGTTTTCGCTTGTTCTCTTAATTTAGCAGCTTCTTCTTGATATTTTTCTGCATTAGCCATAGCTTGTTGAGCATTTGTATCATAACTATTTGCTTGTGACGAATCTTTCTGCCCACGAAAGTAATCAGCCTGTTTACTGAAATCATGAGCATGACTTTTACTTTCATTAGCCTTTTTTTCTAGCTCATTAGCTTTATTTAATAACTCAGAACCCTTCTCTGAACCTAATCGCTGGGTATCATGGGCAAGATATTGATCATGATGAAAAGATTCGGGATGATTACCTGCTGATATGTCACTGATTGTATGACTAAAATTAGGTTGTTGATAATCAGATATAAATTGATTGTGATCAGCTTGATTTAAGCCATGATGATTACTGTAATCTAAACCATGATTTTGATATTGGTCATGATTTAAACCGTGATTTTGATAATAATCAGATTGATTTTGATTTATGTCGTAATTATTATCATGTAAGTCACTATTAAAATGATCATTTTGATTTATGTCGTAATTATTATTATGTAAGTCATTATTAAAACTATCATTTTGATTTATATCTAAATTATGACTATGTAAATCGTGGGCGTTAGCAACGTCAGAGTAAAGATTGTTATTAGCATCAGCAGAATGTAAATTATGATCAAAAGCGTGTGATTCCATGAATTTAACCTCTAAATAAGTTTTGAATAATTAAACTCTAAATACTTTGCATATTACAAAATCTAATTAATTATTTTGGTTATTCTAACAAACATTTTTTTTGTTTAAAAATAGTGACTTTTTATTAAATTATTAACATCAATTTTAAATGGCGATCGCCAATAATACAAAAAAAGATAGGGGTGAATAACTCGCCCCCACAAGATTCATGATCGCCAAGATCAATTATTTTGACTGTAAAACAGATAAATCAATTAAGGTAATTGAATATTTTTAGATTATTCAAACATATAAACAGTATCCATAAAACAAGCAGTTTTAGAAGGGGTAGAAAGAACTAAACTGTTAGTTCTTGCACAGAAGTATCTTAATTTAACTGTAAATTTTAGCTAAATCACCTAAACCAGTAACCTTTAAACCATCACCTTTAGCAGTCATTTCCCAATCATCGCCTTGACGAGTAATTTCGGCCATAATCATGCCCGTTTGTCCTTGATATTGATCACCAGAAAGAGTATAACGAGCAATTTCCTGACGATTAGTAATATCAACTAAACGAACAAAAGCATTTTTAACTTGGGCAAAATCTTGTTTTCTTTTAGAGGGCTCATAAATATTCACCACAAATACCAATTTATGAATATTTTTAGGTACTAATGGTAAATTAACAGTAACTTCTTCATCGTCACCATCACCATCACCTGTTAAATTATCTCCTAAATGAATAATTGCATCAGAATAATGACGTAAATTAGCAAAATAGACTATATCTTGATTTTTGCCCAATTTTCCTTTTTCATTTAAACATAAAACGGAAGCATCAAGATCAAAATTAGCCTGAGTTAAACCTTGCCAAAAACCTTTTTTTTCAGCTACATCCCAGCCTAAACCGCACATTAATTGTTGTAATTTAGGTGCTTCTTTTTTGAGGGAAATTTTTTGTCCTTTTTGTAAATTAATAGCCATAATTAATCCTAAATTATTGATGGTTAATAGTTGATTATCAAAAAATTAAATTATTTAATTCTTAGAATTTATTATTGATAACGATTTAAAAGAGCTTGTAAACCTCCTTGATAACCTGCACCAACGGCATTTAAACGCCACTCGCCATCTTTACGATATAATTCAGTCATAATTAAAGCTGTTTCAATGGAAAAATTTTCTTCCAAATCATATCTCAAAACTTCTTCTTTAGTTTCTACGTTAACTAAACGAACAAAAGCATTTCTGACTTGTCCAAAATTTTGTCCTCGTTTATCGGCATCATAAATAGTAACAGTTACTACAATGCGGTGAATTTCAGGAGGAACTTTGCGTAAATCGACAATAACAACTTCATCATCGCCATCCCCTTCACCTGTTAGATTGTCTCCCATGTGCTTTACAGATTTAGAAGCATCTGGACTGGTAAGATTATTATAAAAAATAAAATGATCATCAGAAATTAACTTTTCCTTATCATTAAGCAGAAATACAGAAGCATCTAAATCGAAATTATGCCCCGTATCAGTTTGGTTTACATCCCACCCTAAACCAATAAAAGCAGCTGATAAATTAGGTGCAATTTTATCTAAGGAAACTCTTTGTCCTTTTTGTAATGAAATAGCCATATTGTTGGTTTCTTTAATTTATTTTTTTTCACTTAATTCAAGGTTCTTCAATTATATGAAATTTAATTGTTTTTGCTAAAATTTTTTAATGATTTTTTAGAGTTATTTTCAAAAAAAGTAATCCTAGTAATTTTTTTACCCAAAAATGCGGTGTTGTAAAGAAGGCATTTGTTGACGAACTTTTAGAAGACGTTGAGGATTTATTTCGGCGATCGCCACTCCCACTTGATCTCCCGTATCAGCCAAAATAACACCCCAAGGATCAATAATCATAGCATGACCATGAGTATAACGTCTCTCGTAATGATTACCAGTTTGAGAAGGTGCAATTACATAACAAGTATTTTCGATCGCCCTTGCTTGTAATAAAACTTGCCAATGATCTTTTCCTGTATAAGCAGTAAAAGCAGCTGGAATAAATAAAACTTCTGCACCCTCTTTCGATAAATGACGATACAATTCAGGGAAACGAACATCATAACAGATCGATAAACCCAACTTGCCAAATTGAGCAGAATCATACACTGGAGGCAAATTTTCTCCCGCCATAACCGTATTAGATTCATGGTAAGTATTGCCGTCTGGCAAATTTACATCAAATAAATGCACTTTATGATAACGGGCTAATTCTGAACCTGTAGCATCAACAACAGTTAAAGTATTATAAACTTTATTATTACTAATATCAGAGACAGGAGTAGGAAAACCTCCTGCTACAATAGTTACTTGATAACGTTGTGCCATAGTTTTAATAAACTTTTCACTTTCCATGGCGATCGAGTTAGCTTGATTAATTTTTTGATCATCTTTTCCTAAAAAAGAAAAATTTTCAGGCAATCCGATCAATTCTGCACCTTTGCGAACTGCTAATTCAATTAAATCTTCAGTTTGAGTTAAATTTTTAGCAACATCCGGAGTGCTAGTCATGGAAATAGCTGCAGCGAGATATGATTTCATTCCTTCTAATTCAAGTTTGTGTTACATAGATTTTAATTATTTTACCCTTATTTGTGGTCATCTTTTCATCTAATTTTGCTCAAAGTTTCATATCTCAAAGGTATTAGGTTTTAGGTTTTAAGAAGTTGTTAGTCTGGAATTATAACATTACTTCAAAACTTGAAAAAACGTAGATATAGCAGAAAACAAGTTGATTAGGACATCATTTTTCTTTACATTCCCCCTTAGTTAGGCAGGGCTGTTTCATTCTAAAGAAAAAGCTATAATTATAGGGAGAATGGGTGATAGAGAGATAGGGTAATGATGACAAGAGTATATATGGCTGAAAAATATCACAAATTAATTAATAATCACCAAGAATTAGCAGTTTATCAAATTGCTTTTAAGACTGTTATGACAATTTTTGAAATAGCTCAAATTTTTCCTAATGGTGAAAAAAAACTAAATTTGTTGATTTTTTCCTCTATTACTTCATTTTTCCCCCTA
>CAZWLZ010000229.1:0-6012 GCA_964634505.1 uncultured bacterium
GATGTTATTTTAGATGCTTTTTGTGGATGCGGTACAACGATCGCCGTAGCCCAAAAGCTTAATCGTCAATGGATTGGTATCGATATAACCTATCAAAGTATTAGCTTAATTTTAAAAAGATTAACTGATAGTTTTGGCGAAGGAATTTTAGAGACAATTACACTTCATGGTATTCCTAAAGATATAGAATCAGCTCAAAAATTAGCCTTAAAAAAAGATGATCGTACACGGAAGGAATTTGAAAAATGGGCTGTCTTAACCTACACC
Source organism: uncultured bacterium (assembly GCA_964634505.1). Classification (GTDB taxonomy): domain Bacteria; phylum Cyanobacteriota; class Cyanobacteriia; order Cyanobacteriales; family Cyanobacteriaceae; genus CAZWLZ01. The sequence continues at coordinate 268 of CAZWLZ010000229.1, forward strand.
AATAATAGGGCAACCATTAACGATAAGAAAGGAGCTGATAAAGGGATTGATGGTATCGTGTTTTTTGATGGTGGTAAAGATAAATCTGAAAAAATTATTATTCAAATCAAATCGGGCAAAGTAAAATCAGGAGATATAAGAGACTTATTAGGTACAGTGGGTATAAATGAGGCAAGTTTAGGCATATTTATAACATTAAATGAACCTACCAAAGAAATGATCAAAACGGCAAAATCTATCGGTAATTATCAAAATAAATTTATGAGTAATCCTATGGATAAGATTATGATAGTCACAGTTAAAGAAATTATTGAACAACAAAAACGCCTTGATCTAAAATTAGTGTTAGATGTATTAAAATCAGCAGAAAAACAACAAGAAACGAAAAATAATCAAAATACCTTAGAAATCTAACCCCCTAACCCGCTTGAGAAGGGGAATTTCAATTATCTTGTGGTACAGGCATCCTGCCTGTAATGAATGAAGCAAAAGGCATCCTGACTGTAATAAATCAATTTAAGAAAAGAAAGGCTAGAAGCAAAAATTTTTTTAATTAAGAATAGTAATGACACCAGAAAAAAGCCCAGCTAGTTTGGCGATCAGCATATTGATTGATATGGCACAAAAAGGAGAAATAAATCCTTGGGATGTTCAAGTAATAGAAGTTATAGACCGTTTTTTAGATGAATTAGAATTAACCAATATTATCAAAAATAGTAATAATAAAGAAGTTAATTTATCACAATCTGGACAAGTAATTTTATGGGCATCGATGCTAGTTTTATTAAAAGCAGATACCTTAGAAAAATTGGGGCAAAAAAAAGAAGATATTGAAGTAGAAATAGAAGAAGAATTAATTAATAATTCAGAGCGAAATATTAATTATTTACCAACAAATTTAGATAAACAAATCCGTCGCCGAACTTCAGCAAAACCGCCATCCACAAGAAAAGTTACTTTAGCAGAATTTATTAAACAATTAGAAGAAATAGCCGCCGAAATAGAAACTAATTCCCCCCAGAAAAAAAGATTATTAACTAATAGTAAAAATCTCTTAAAACAACAAGCAATACAAAATATTACAAACCTAGCACACAATGAAAATTTAACAGAATTAGCGGGACAATTGCAAAATTTTTTTAAACAAGATTTACTTTTATTAAATCCTAATCTTCATACCATTAATTTAGAAGAATTATTAATATTATGGACAAAAAAAAATGAGCAAAAATTGCAAGATAAAGTAGGAGTTTTTTGGGCATTATTATTATTATCTTCTCAATCTAAAATTGAATTATCTCAAAGCGAATTTTATCAAGATTTAGATATAAAATTGATAATTGATAATGAATAATGAATTATTATAAATAATGCTAAAAACTGTAAAATAGTCATTATTAACATAATTATTAAATCAAAATAATTTAACTTTTATTAATAAGAATAAACAAAAATAAAGATGATCTTAAAAGAATTAATTTTAGAAAATTTTGGGATATATAAAGGGAAACATCTTATTAATCTTGCCCCTAAAAAAGATGACAATGAAGCCCCAATTATTTTATTTGGAGGTATGAATGGAGGAGGAAAAACAACCTTAATAGATGCCATTAAATTAGTATTATATGGACAAAGATCCCAATGTTCAAGAAGAGGAAATTTAAGCTATTCGGACTTTTTAAATCAGTGTAGAAATAAACAGATATTAGCCGATGAAAATACTAAAATTGAACTATCTTTTGAACATATTATAAATAGTCAATCTGTTGAATTAAGAATAATTCGTCATTGGCAAAAAAACCCTAAAGAAGGAAAAGATAATTTAACCATAATTGAAGGGGATTGGCCTGAAAAAGATTTAGCAAATAATTGGGATGAATATGTTGAAAAAATATTACCTTTAGGGATATCTAATTTATTCCTTTTTGACGGCGAACAAGTGAAAGAATTAGCAGAAGAAGAAATACCTAATTCAACTATTATTGATTCAATAAAATCTTTATTAGGATTAGAATTACCAGAAAAACTTAATCAAGATTTAGATATTTTTTTTACTCGTAAATCTAAAGATTGTGCTTCGGCTTCTGAGTTAAAAATTTTAGAAAAAATAGAAGCTAAATTACATCAATTAAATCAAGATAAAGAGAAGTATAATTTAAGTTTAAATACGGCAGAAAAAGATTTAAAATTGTATCAAAAAGAATATCAAAAAATAAGTTTTCAATTAACTCAAGAAGAAGAAAAAATTGCTACTGAAAAACAACTTTTAAAAGACAAAAAAAATCAATATTCTTATGATTTAGCAAAATATTATCAAGAGATTAATTCTTGGGTGAATGGAATGTTACCTTTAGCGTTAATTACTCATCAATTAGAAGCGATTAAAATACAAGGTATTCAAGAATTGCAATATCAAGAAGCAAAAATAGCTGAAAATTATTTATCGCAAAAAAATAATAAGTTATTAAATTATTTAAAAGAGATAAATTTAACTACAGATAAATTAACACAAATAATAAATTTTTTAGATCAAGAAAAAAATAATTTTGAGCAAAAATTTAAAGATTTTAATTCTTATTTAGATTTCAATAATAAAAGTTTACAAAAGTTAGAAACTATTTTAGAAAATATCTTACCTAATCAAAAAAATAATGCTTTAATTTGTTTAGAAAAAATTAATTCTTTAGAAATAGAAATTACTAAAATAGATGAACTTTTGATAAATTATGAGGATTCAAATAGATATGAACAGTTAAAAGCAGATATTCAAAACTTAGAAAATAAAATAAAAAAAACTAAAGAAAATTATGATTTTTATCGTACAAATTTAATATCTATTGAAAAATTAATTGATGAACAAAAAAGAGATTTAGCAAAATATAGTCAACGATTAATGGAATCTAAAAATAATCAACATCTTTTTGATTCCATTGGTAAAGTAAAAAATACTTTAATCACTTTTAAAGAAAAATTAACTTTAAGAAAAATTCATAAATTAGAATTAGAAATAACCGAGTGTTTTCGTTATCTTTTACATAAATCAAATTTAGTTTATCGAATTACTATTGATCATAATAATTTTGTCATTTCCTTGTTTGATAATCAAGGTAATTTTATTCATAAAAATTTACTTTCGGCAGGGGAAAAACAGTTATTGGCGATCGCCTTATTATGGGGTTTAGCTAGAGTTTCTGGCAAAATTCTACCAATTGTGATCGATACTCCTTTAGGGCGATTAGATTCTTCTCATCGTAATAATTTAATTGAGCGTTATTTTCCTACGGCTTCTAATCAAGTAATTTTATTTTCTACGGATACAGAAATAGGCAAAAAAGAAGTAAAAAAACTTCGTCAACAACAAGCTATTTGTAGAGAATATTTATTAGAATATGATGATGAAAAAAATACAACCATGATCAAAGATGGTTATTTTTGGTAAGGATTTGAGAAAATAAAAAAAGAATACTTTTTTCAAGAGAATTTAATTAAAATTATCAATTAAGGGCTTTTTTAAGATAACCTTTAAATTGTTATATTAATTTAACTGCTTACAAATAAACTTATTAAACGGTAATGTTTTTACAAAAATCTTGCAAAATTATTGTTTTTTCCTTAATGATTGGGTTAATGTCTCCCAAAGTTGGCAACGCACAAATAGTAAATATAAAAAAAAATAATATTTCTAATGTCCAAAAACAAATAGCCCAAAGCAATTCATCTTCTGTCGTTAAACCCACTCCAGTAAAAAAAGTTAATCCTAATGCTAATCCTCTTCTTTTCCCTACCCAAAAGAAGGAAGTTGAAATTGATAATTTTCAGTCTGTAACTTTAACACAAGCGATTGAAATTGCCCTCAACAATAATCAAGATTTAAAGGTAGCTAGATTAGAATTAGAACGCTCAAATGCAGAATTAAAGGCAGCTTTAGCCGAACAATTACCTACGGCTGATGGGGACTTAGAGTTTAATCAAAGGGCTGATGATACGGGCAATTTAGGGGGTACAGACAATTTTGCTCGAGATCGAACCATACTACAAGGACAACTAGAAGTAGGTTACGATGTTTATACGGGAGGACGTAGAGGGGCAAACATTGCTAGGGCAAATCGGCAAGTTTATTTAAGCACTTTAGAAATAGAAAGGATTACTGAAAATACTAGATTTGAGACAACTGATGCCTATTATAAATTACAAAATGCTGATGCTCAAGTGGCGATCGCCCAAGCAGCTATTGAAGATTTTTCCCAAACTTTAAGAGATGCACAATTATTAGAACAAGCGGGTTTAGGCACTCGTTTTGATGTATTACAAGCAGAAGTAGATTTGGCTAATGCGAATCAAGCCTTAACTAGGGCGATCGCTGCACAAAGAATAGCCAGAAGAGAATTAGCCACCGTTTTAAGTCTAGCTCAAAAAGCAGAATTAAAAGCTGCTGATGAAATTCAAGAGGCTGGACAATGGGGATTTTCTTTAGAAGAAAGTATCGTAAAAGCCTATAAAAATAGAGTTGAATTAGAACAAATTCTAGTACAGAAAGAAATTAACAAAGAAGATGGGGTTATTGCTATCTCAGAAGTTCGTCCTCAAGTTAGCCTATTTGCTAATTATAATTTTGTTAATACTTTTGAAGATACTTTTCCGGATGCTACAGGCTACACTGATGGTTATGTATTAGGTGCAAGAATGAGATGGCGTTTTTTTGACGGAGGCCGAGCTCAAGCTAGGCAAGAGCAAGAAAATCTTAATATGGAAATTGATGAAACTAATTTTGCCAATCAAAGAGATCAAATTCGTTTAGAAGTAGAAAAAGCCTATTATGAAATGGTTGCTAATAAAGCCAATATTACAACGACAACCAAAGCAGTAGTCACCGCCGAAGAAAGTTTAAGACTTGCCCGTCTTCGATTTCAAGCTGGAGTAGGCACTCAAACAGACGTAATCAATTCTCAAAGAAGTTTAACTGAATCACGAGGTAACTATCTTCAAGCAATTATTGGTTACAATCAGTCACTAAATCAACTACAAAGAGCCGTTAGTAATTTACCTGATAATCGTCTTTTTGAAATACGTTAAAAAAGTTGGGGTGTTAGGGTATTAGGGTATTGGGGGGGGGTTTTCTCGCCAAATTTTAAGTAATAATAAAAAATCTTTAGATAATCAATTTATAATTATAAATTATAAAGACTTATTATTTATTCCTCATTAGTTCTTATTTGATCCCAACCAGAAATTTTAGAAGGAAACAGCCCAGCCCCAGATTTGGGGTTGGGGGCTAAGCAGTTTACGATATAACAGCAATACATTCAATTTCAACAAACACATCTTTAGGTAAACGAGACACTTCAACACAAGCACGAGCAGGAGGGTTTTCCTTAAAATATTCCCCATAAATTTCATTAACCAAATTAAAATTATTTAAATCAGTTAAAAAAATACTGGTTTTAACGACATTTTCCCAAGTAATATTAGCTTCGGTTAAAATTGCTTGAATATTTTTCATTACTTGTTTAGTTTGTAATTGAATATCATCTTGCCCAATAATTTCGCCCGTTTCACTATCCAAAGGAATTTGTCCTGCTATAAAAAGTAACTCTCCTTTGGCTATAACTGCTTGACTATAAGGACCTACTGGAGTTGGAGCATTTTTAGTATAAATAACTTTTTTATGATTCATCTTAGGTGTAATAGGTAGTGGGAATAAGCGATTTTTTTCTTGTTGGCTTAGCAGCAAAAATTTAACTCTAT
>CAZWLZ010000230.1:0-6002 GCA_964634505.1 uncultured bacterium
TTATTACTTAAAATCTGGCGGGAGGAAACCCCCAATACCCTAATACCCCAACCCTTATTAAGGGGGTTTTATTTCTTTTTAGCTTTTAAATCAACTTCAGCCAATTCGGATAAACGAAAAGTAACTAATTTATCCCAATTGCCACCTTCAAATAAAACAGCAGCTTTGCCATCACTAATTCTTTGGACTAAACCTTCAAAACGATAATAGGTATCATCAATATTGGTAACAGTTACAACCGAACCTGGTAATATCATAGATTTATCAAGATCAAAAAAATTTTATCAGAATATTGTTAATATTCACTATTGATCATAGCATTAAGATGTAAAAAAATAATCCTTTTAAAAAGATACTTTTTTTTTATAAAATGAGAAAACACAGTTAAGATAAAGCAATAAATTTTTATCAAAAAGGAGCTTAAATTATGTCTTTTGGTTATCTAAATAAAGTAAGTGCGCCTGAAAATATGCAAAAATTTTTAGAATTAGCACAATTGGCTGTTGGAGTAGGACAAAATGTTAATAATGTATTTGAAATTGGTAACCGTTTTCAAAATACAAATCCTATGGAACTTTGTATTCGTATGATTATGGATGAGCCTAATTCGGCAGCGATGGTAAAAGAAAGATATATTGGGGCTGAATACGATTTACAAGCAATGTTAGCTATGCCTAAAGATTCTCTAGGTTGGACTTATGCCAAAATTTTGAGTACTATGGGTTATGATCCTCAATTTTATCCCCATGCTACGGAAAATATGACTGACGGAGAATATATTTCTTTTCGCACAGGGAAAACTCACGATATTCACCATATTTTAACTGGCTTTAGTTTAGATAATTTTGGCGAATTAGGTGTTATCTCTATTGCGGCAGTCCAAACTCGTTTTCCTAGTTTTCTTTTTGTGGATTTACTCTCTTTAATGATGAGCTTTTTTTTCAGTGAACAACTTTATAATGAAGCCTCCTCACCCCCCGAACAGGCACAAACACTTAAATATAAATTTGAATTAATTTCTCAAGGTTTGGCGATCGCCGAACAAGCCAAACCATTATTTCCCATAAAATGGGAAGAAGGCTTTGAAAAACCATTAGAACAATGGCGCACCGAATTAAACATTACACCCGTAAAAACAAGCCCTTATAGTTGGTATAGTAATCCCAAATTAAAAGAAGCCTTACAGTTTTGATAAAATTATTGATCAACAAAAAAAGATTAATTGTGATAAGCTCTGAATAAATGATGATAAAATCTTATTTTGTTAAATCTATGTTTTTTCGTTTTATTTTTTCTTTGGGAATAACTACTTTTTTCTTCTTAAGTACTTGTTTTTTCTCTTTTACAGCAGAAGCATTAGTACCAATCAAATTAATTGATATATCTTATAAAGATTGTCCAGCAGAATTATCAGTAGGAAATGTTACCAGTGGAGGCCAAGCCAATCCTGCTAGTTGTTATTTAGTCACAGGAAAAACTCAAAATACGTCAGGAAAAACTCTCTATGATGCTGATGTCTTTGGTCGAATTTATGGAGCAAATAATGAGCCAGCCTTACAGAATCGTACTAGAGTAGGTTCAATAGAGCAAGTATTACCCGGCGAACATGAATTTGAAATTAGAATAAGTGTTCCTTCTGATCTTCCCATTCCTCTAAAATTAAAACAATTTAAAGCGACTGGCTTCTCTAGTAAAGTTTATCCCACTTTCTAAGTATTATAATATTTGCGATATTAGCAAGGAAAAAAAAAAGAAGGACTATTTTTTCCTTGCCTTTGCTATAGTTACTACTTTAAAAAGCAATACCACCGATTAAACTACTAAGTAAAGAGGGAATTAATTGTAAAACAGTAATAGCTAAAATGGCAGAAATATCTATTCCTCCTATCGGCGGAATAAAAGAACGAAAGATGTTTAGATAAGGATCGGTAACAGGAGCAAGAAAAGACATAACATTCATCGCCCAAGATTCAGTTTGAAACCAACTTAATATCACTCTAACAATAATTAAGATCAAATAAAGTTGTACAAAGCTAGTAATAGTAGTAATTAATAAGTACATAAATTTTTTTTGTTATTTTAATTGTTTCGTTAATTTTGAAAACAATTGTCATTTTAACATAAGTTATTATCTTCTTAAAAATCAAATTAATCTCTCAACAATTAACTTAATGATAATTTGTTTCTTTATTTTGCAATAAACCAATTAATAAAGAAGCAGGAGGTTGATTATAAGGCCAAGCAAAAGCATGACGAAAAGAAGCATCTTGACAAGCCTGTAACTGTTGAAAATCGATAATATCTTGAGTTAGCAAATTTTCATATTCAAAAGGTAAACGAACATTATGCAAACCAGCATTATCCGTACAGATAGCAATATCAACACCCGCCTCAAAACAACGCTCAAAAACTATTTTTAACTGTGATAAATTATCTAAAGTTCCTGTTTTTAAATACGTTGTAGGACAAATTTCTAAACATTGATTTAATTTGGCTACCTCTGATAACAATTCAGGATATTTTAAAGGAATTTGAATACCATGCCCAATACGCATCAAATAAGGCAATAATTCAGGATGACAACCATCATTAGTCTCATAAAGATGTCCAGTCGTTTTAATGCCCCTAGTTCGGGCATACTGATACAATTGGACAAATTCATCGATTCTTTCGCCATATAATTTATCACCACCGGCCACATCAATAGCACAAATTAAATTTTTTTTATCCACAGCCAAATCAATAATTGCCTTATTTACTTCATAAGATAAGCGGGTGTGCATACATAAAATTTGACTAGTAACAATAGGATATTCATTAACACGAGAAGCATTGCCAACTACCTCAGCAATATCGCTCATTTGGTCAATTCTAGCTGATTCACTTAACTTTGGATCAGTTCTATAATAGGGAGTATAACGTAATTCAAGATAAGCTAAATTTTCAAAAATATACGCCCCACGGATGAGGCGATAAATAAAATAAGGCAAACTATTGACATTTTGCACACTTTCTACTAAAGTATGCAGTTTTAAATATTCTTCAAGGGTATTACGTTCACGAGTATAAAATTTTTCAAATTCAAGATAATCAGGATATTTAGTAGCCAAATCAGAATTATGACGTTGGAAATAACGCCAGAGAATGCGAGGTACAACGGAACCGCCTAAATGACGATGTAAGTCTGCATATAAAGCCACTATAAACCTCCTCAATAAATTTAGTTACTTATGTTTAACATAAATTTTAAAAATGATACAAATAAAAATAGGTATTAGGTATTAGGTATTAGGTAGTAGGTAATGGTGAATAGGTACTAGGTAGTAGGTAAAAGACCAATTTTTTATAAATCTACGTTTTTAAAGTTTTGAGATAATTGTATTTTATTTCTTTTAAAACTTAATCCCCAACACCTAATGCTTAACACCTTCTTAAAAACCTATTATCTTAAATAATTAGTAAATTTTAAATTAAAACTTGACATTGACTAAGTAAATTGCGATAATAATAGATTGTGTCAAGTTTAGCTTTAATAAAACAATTGGCTAACGTAATAGTTATCGGGGCCCAATGGGGCGACGAAGGAAAAGGAAAAATAACAGATTTATTGAGCAAATCAGCAGATGTTGTAGTTAGATCTCAAGGGGGAGTTAACGCCGGACATACTGTTGTTGTTCAAGGACAAACCTTTAAATTACATTTGATTCCTTCAGGGATTTTGTACCCTGATACAGAATGTATTATTGGTTCAGGGACAGTAATAGATCCAGAAGAATTATTGCAGGAAATAGAACAACTCAAACAGTTGAATGTTTCTGTAAATAATTTGTATATTTCTCAAACTGCTCATATTACTATGCCCTATCATCGTTTATTAGATAAGGCTTTTGAGGAGAGAAGAGGGAAGTATAAATTGGGAACAACTGGCCGTGGAATTGGACCTACTTATGCTGATAAATCTGAACGAATCGGAATTCGAGTATTAGATTTGATTAATGGTAATGGTAATCGTGAAAAACTAGAATGGACTATTGATTATAAAAATGCCATTTTAGAAAAACTTTATGATTTACCCCCGTTAAATGCTGATGAAGTGATCGCTGAGTATTTGGGTTATGCTGAACAGTTACGTCCGTATGTGATTGACAGTTCTTTGAGAGTATCGGAAGCCGTGAAAATGAAGAAAAATATTCTTTTTGAAGGGGCGCAAGGTACATTACTAGATTTAGATCATGGAACTTATCCGTATGTAACCTCATCGAATCCGATCGCCGGTGGAGCTTGTGTTGGTGCTGGGGTAGGTCCTACCATTATTGATCGAGTGATTGGAGTGGCAAAAGCCTATTCTACTAGGGTGGGCGAAGGTCCTTTTCCTACAGAATTAGAAGATGAAATCGGTGAGTTATTAGGCGATCGAGGAGCAGAATTTGGTACAACTACAGGGCGTCGCCGTCGTTGTGGTTGGTTTGATGCTGTCATCGGACGTTATGCAGTCAGAATTAATGGTTTAGATTGTTTGGCCATTACTAAATTAGATATTCTTGATGAATTAGCAGAAATCAAAGTTTGTGTGGCTTATGATATAGATGGAGAAATATGTAAACATTTTCCCTCTAATGCCAATCAATTTGCTCGTTGTAAGCCTATTTATGAAACTATGCCGGGTTGGCTAGAATCTACTAGTGATTGTCGTGCTTTAGAAGATTTACCGCAAAAGGCTTTAGATTATCTAAAATTTTTGGCAGAATTAATGGACACACCGATCGCCATCGTTTCTCTAGGAGCGAGTAGAGATCAAACAATTATAGTAGAAGATCCAATTCATGGGCCTAAAAGGGCGTTACTAGATGCTAATGGAGAAAGATTTAAATTATAAATTTTATTTTTATTCCCTATGGCTTAGATTTCCAAAACTTTAAGAATCAAAAATTAATAATTAATTCATTATGCAAATTTCTCTTGAATGTCAAAAAAGACCAGAAGGTAGTAAGCCAAGAGCTTTACGCCGTGCTGATCTAATTCCAGCTAATTTATATGGCCATAAAGGTAGTGAGGGAGAATCTTTAGTTTTATCGAAAAAAGAGGCTTTAATTTTATTAAGAAAAGCATCTATTAATAATACTTTAGTTGATTTGAATATCCCTGATTTATCTTGGAATGGTAAAGTTTTAATTAGAGAAGTTCAAACCCATCCTTGGAAAAGAACTCTTCATCATATTAGCTTTTTCTGTCCTTCTGGTGACAACGATGTAGAAGTGGTAGTACCTTTGAAAATAACTGGCCATTCTATTGGTATCGCCCAAGGGGGTATTTTAGAACAAATGGTGACTGATGTTAAAGTGCGTTGTTCACCTTTTAATATTCCTGAAAATTTATCAATGGATATTAGTTCGGTTGATATTGGTAAAAGTTTTCAAGTAATTGATTTAGTTTTACCTGAAGGGGTTAAAGTTCAAGATGATCCTAAAAAAACTATTCTTTCTATTGTTGCACCTCGTAAAAAAGGTTAACGATCAATAATATTTAGTTCTATTTAAAAAGGTGGGTTTATCCTACCTTTTTTTTATTCTTGGTTTATTCTCTAACAATAACTTCTTTGTGATAAACAACTTTTAATTAGAAATTATGAATAGACCTCTTGCAAAATGATAATCAACATGAAAAGATGATAGGAACAGAAGTAAGTCATTATTTCAAGATAAGTAGAAATACTTTATATTTATGGTTAAAACAAGAGAAAATAACAGAGGATTATCAAGCAAAAAACCAGGTGCAAAACAAAGAAAATTAAAAATAAAAGATTTAGCAAAATTTAGGTTATTTGTGGAAAAAAATAAAGAGAAAACCCAAACACAAATGGCACAGTTATGGGGGGAAAATCTCACTCAACAAAATATTAGCGATGCTTGTCAGAAATTAGGGATTATAGCACTACATTTTCAAGTTGGGACATTAGCTTAAAGCTTATTCCCACCTTTTTAAGGGGGGTTAGGGGGGATCTA
>CAZWLZ010000231.1:0-6001 GCA_964634505.1 uncultured bacterium
AATTAATAAAATTATTTTTTGAAAGTCATAATACAACTCAGTGAATGAGTCAAGGAAACGATACTGGAACTCAATATCGTTCAGTTATTTACACTTATACAGCTAAACAACACGAAGAAGCCTTAAAATCAAAAAGTATTTATCAAGAAGCCTTGAAAAAAGCTAACTATTCAGAAATTACCACAGAAATTTTAGAATCACCAGAATTTTATTTTGCAGAAGATTATCATCAACAATATTTAGCGAAAAATCCTAATGGTTATTGCGGTTTAGGTGGTACTAATGTTAGTTGTACATTATCTTGATAATAAAATCTTCATAGCGATTATTTCTGACGTGATAAATTAAACAAAAATTTTTTGAATATTTTTTAAATCTAAAATAGAATATACTTTTGTTATCTTAGTTTTTATTTTTGGCGATCGCCAATTAGAAAATACCAGATAGTGATAACCTAAAAAAGAAAAGAAAAAAGATTTATAAAAATTGTTATCTATTGGGATATATAAATTAATATAAAATACAATGAACAATGATCAAAAATTAGGAATGAATAACCCCAACCTGAATATATCAGAATATCTTGAGCCACCAGCAAAAAAAACAAGTAATAGCGGTGCGTCAAGGGCTTATGAAGACAACCGAAAAGAACGAGCAGACAATATGCAACCTCAAAGTAAAGGCAACTCAAACCGCATTATTCCTAGTAATATTGCTCAAATTAAGGTGATTGGCGTTGGGGGAGGAGGTTGTAATGCCGTCAACAGAATGATAGATAGTAATGTTTCAGGCGTAGAATTTTGGGGAATTAATACCGATGCCCAAGCCTTAGCTCAATCCAGTGCGCCTCTAAGGTTACAAATAGGTCAAAAATTAACTCGAGGCCTTGGTGCAGGGGGTAATCCAGCCATTGGGCAAAAAGCCGCCGAAGAATCACGAGAAGAAATAGCCGCAGCATTGGAAAATACTGATTTAGTGTTTATTACTGCTGGAATGGGAGGAGGCACAGGCACAGGTGCGGCCGCCGTGGTAGCTGAAATAGCCAAAGAAATGGGTTGTTTAACCGTTGGAGTAGTAACTCGTCCTTTTACTTTTGAAGGAAGAAGACGCACGAATCAAGCCGAAGAAGGAATTATGGCTTTACAAAGTAGAGTTGATACTTTAATTGTTATTCCAAATAATCAACTTTTATCAGTCATCCCTCCTGAAACTCCTTTACAAGAATCTTTCCGCATTGCTGATGATATATTAAGACAAGGAGTCCAAGGTATCTCTGATATTATCACAATTCCGGGCATGGTTAATGTGGACTTTGCTGATGTCCGTGCAGTTATGGCAGACGCTGGATCGGCGTTAATGGGAATCGGCATTGGCTCAGGAAAATCTCGTGCCAAAGAAGGAGCAGTAGCAGCTATTTCTTCTCCTTTATTAGAATCTTCTATTGAAGGAGCAAAAGGAGTTGTTTTAAATATTACGGGGGGTAAAGATTTAACTTTACATGAAGTAAATACAGCCGCCGAAACTATTTATGAAATCGTTGATTCTAATGCCAATATTATTTTTGGTGCAGTAATTGACGAAAAAATGCAAGGAGAAATGAGAGTAACGGTTATTGCTACTGGTTTTACAGGAGAAAGTAATAATAATATTCAAACTTCTAAAGTAATTACACCACCTAATAATCGAATCCAACAAAACCCTAATCCTGCTAATAATCAATCTATTAAACCCCAGTCTTCACCTCCAGATAATTCTACACCTCCAGGTTTAGATATTCCTGAGTTTTTGCAACGCCGACGTATTAATAGACGTTAATAATTGATGATTGATAATTATAGGAATAATGATCAAAAATAATGACATCTCAATCTAAAAATATTACAGCAAAACTTGAAAGTAATAATTCATCAGATTCTGAAGAATTATTGAATAGTTATCGTCCTTCTGTGCCAATTTATATTTATCGTCAATTGGTGCAAGAATTAGAAGAAACTAAGATTAATTTAGAGCAAATTACGGTCAAAAATAAGACTTTAATGGAGAAAAATGAGTTATTACAACAAGAAGTTGTAAAAATTATCTCTTGTAGTCAAAATTTACAAACAATGCTTGAGGATAAATCTCAAGAAAAGCAAAATGCTTCTGATTCTCAAACAAATCAAGTATTAATTACAACCGATAAGGGTAAATCGACTATTTTATTCCCTACGGAATCTCCTTTAGCGGAAATTTCTTCCCCTTCTAATGAGGAAGAAATTTTAGAAGTAGAATATCGATCATTAAATTTACCAGATCAAGATGCTAATGATATTCAAAGTTTTTGGTTAGTCGTTTTGATTATTTTTCTGATTTTAACTTGCTTTTTTGGCTCAATTTTTGTGGCTAATAATTTTATTAAAAATAATAAATAGTGATAATTTTATTAAAAATTTAATTACCCTATCAAAAGACTAACTTCCCTAATTTATATTTTCACATGAGTAAAATTCAAGCAATTCGAGGTACAAGAGATATTCTCCCCTCTGAGGTTATTTTGTGGCAACAAGTTGAGTCTGTGGTGCAAACAATTTGTAATCAGGCCATCTATCAAGAAATTCGTACCCCTATTTTTGAACAGACTTCTTTATTTGAAAGGGGTATCGGTGTTGCTACTGATGTGGTTGGGAAAGAAATGTATAGTTTTCTTGATCGTGGCGATCGTCAAATTACCTTAAGGCCAGAAGGCACTGCTGGGGTTGTAAGGGCTTATTTAGAGAATAAACTGTTTGCCAGTGGGGGAGTCCAACGGCTATGGTATCGTGGCCCTATGTTTCGATATGAGCGTCCTCAAGCCGGTCGTCAACGACAATTTCATCAAATTGGTTTAGAATTGATCGGCACTAATAATCCTCGTGGGGATGTAGAAGTCATGGCGATCGCCACTAATATTTTAACAAAATTAGGCTTAAAAAACCTTTCTTTGGAAATAAATTCAGTAGGTAATGGAGAAGATAGACAACGTTACAAACAAGCGTTAATAGCCTATTTAACCCCTTATAAAAGTGATTTAGATACAGACTCTCAAGATAGACTTGATCGTAACCCTTTGCGTATTTTAGACAGTAAAGATGCCAAAACTCAAGAAATTGCCAAAAACGCCCCTAATATTATCGACTATCTTGATCACAACTCCAAACAACATTTTGATCAAGTTTGTAATCTCTTAAGTGCTTTAAATATTACCTATCAACTAAATCCTCGTTTAGTAAGAGGTTTAGACTACTATACCCATACAGCTTTTGAAATTGTATCTAGTGATTTGGGCGCCCAAGCCACCGTGTGTGGTGGTGGTAGATATGATGGTTTAGTACAACAATTAGGAGGGAATGAAACTCCAGCGGTTGGTTGGGCGATGGGAATAGAAAGATTAATTCTATTGTTACAACAGGTAAAATCTACAGAGAATTTAAAACCTGATTTTTATATGATTTCTCAAGGAGAATTACCACAAAATACAGCTTTGATTTTAGCTCAAAAATTACGAGAACATGGATTAAAAATAGAATTAGATTTGAGTGGTAGCGGTTTTGCTAAACAGTTTAAAAAAGCAGATAAAAGTGGTGCAAAGGCTTGTTTAGTATTAGGTGAAAGTGAAATAGAAAATAATACTATACAGTTAAAATGGCTAGAAAATTCTAATCAAGAAACGATTAATCAAGCTGATTTAATTACTCGTTTAACGGTAAATAATTGAAAATTAATAAAAATCTCTATTTTTATCAAAAAATACTTATCCCAAAGAATATAAAACTTAGGACAATTATAGCAACACCCAGATTAGTTAAAACATTTTATATCCCCCCTAACCCCCTTTTTAAGGCAGGGCTGTTTCATTCTATAGAAAAAGCGATAATTATAGGGAGAATGGGTGATAGGGAGATAGGGTAATGATGACAACAGTATATATGGCTGAAAAATATCACAAATTAATTAATAATCACGAAGAATTAGCAGTTTATCAAATTGCTTTTGAGACTGCTATGACAATTTTTGAAATAGCTCAAAATTTTCCTAATGTCGAAAAAAAACTAAATTTGTCAAATTTTTCCCCTATTACTTCATTTTCCCCCTCTCTCCCCATTTGTCTTATTTAAGAATGAAACAGCCCTGCTTTTTAAGGGAGGAATAAGCTTTAAGCTAATGTCCTAATTATGTAAGTACTCCAGCAGTGAACTCTCTGCCTATTGAGTTAAAAGGATTTGTTGGAAACTGTAAAAAAGGCGATCGCTCTTCGTTGAGGGCGATCTCCTTTCAAATTAATTGAGAATAGTTTTAAAAAGCGATATGAAGGAAATAGTGTTTTCCTGATAGCTTTTTTATAGCAACGGATAGGTTCGTTAATACATTTCAGTTCTTTCTGCAAAGGGTTTAATATCAAGTTCGCTTAAATAGTTACAATAAAATCACTGCACATTATCGATGGAAACAGATTTTTATTTATAAGTGATCATCCGAACTTGATATAAACTTCTTATTAACGTCCTAATCATATTGACGATCGCTATATATTCCTCTAAAATTCTTGAAAAAGGGGATATAATACCAAATCCTATTGTCAAAAATATAGTTATTATTGATCGTTTTAAGCACTTTGAGAAAAAGAAACTAAGCAAATTATAAATACACTTTAATAAATCGGACTTAGTATAAGCAAAAGATCAAACTCGTTTTCTAGTATATGATCCATTTGAGAGTAATATAAAGAAATATCCTCAAATAATCAGCGATTTTTGGTGAAATTTATGACAATTAAAATAGAAAAACCGATTTTAATAACAGGTGTTAGTATCTCTTTTTTGCTTTGGTTTTTGCAAATAATTCAATCCTATTTTACTCAATTTGAAAATTTTTCTCTTTTTGGATTAATTGCTTTAGGTGGATTATTTTGGTGGTATAAACCTAAATCAAAATCCACCAATATTGAACCACAATCTTATACTTCCATTACTCAAATTGATTTAGATAAAAGTTTTCAAAAATGTGAAAAATTACTCAATCTCTTAACAGAAGAAAAAGTAATTACTGCTGACTTTTGGCAAGAATTAAATAATTTAAAAACTGCTATAAATAGAGATGATTTAACCATAGGAATTATTGGACGAAAAAGATCAGGAAAATCAACTTTACACAATATTTTAAGCAATAAATATCAAACTAAAAATGTTACTTTTATTGATAGTAATAACTTAATAGACAATTATACAAACGATGTTTTATCTATCACAATTGATTCTGATTTTGTAATCAAATTTGATCTATTATTATTCTTAATTAATGGTGATTTAACTGACTCAGAATTACAAATTATTAAACAAATTACTGCTTATAATCAAAGACTATTATTAATAATAAATCAACAAGATATTTATACAGAAGATGAACAAATAATTTTACTCAAACAGTTACAAACAAGTCTAAAAAGTATTATTAACACAGAAGATATAATTAATTGTGCATCATCTCCTCAAACAATAAAAGTAAAAATTCATCAAGGAGAAGGCATCTTTAACGAAAAAATGGAAAAGCCTCAACCCGAATTAAATTTACTTTTAAATAAATTAGAAAATATTATTAATAACCAGAGATTATCTTTAATTTTATCTCATACTTATCGCTTAAATAATTGCTTAATATTTAATATAAAAGAGCGATTAAATCAAGTAAGAAAAGAAAAATCTTTACCAATTATCGAACAATATCAATTAATAGCGGCAGCTACCGCTTTTGCTAATCCAGTGGCTAGTTTAGACTTGTTAGCAACCATGGCAATTAATACTCAAATGTTGATGGATTTAAGTAGTATTTATCAACAAAAATTATCTTTAGAAAAAGCTAAAAATGCTTCTCTTACTATAGGCGAATTAATGGTTAAATTGGGCATTGTTGAATTTTCGACTCAAACTATAGGTAGCATTTTAAAAAGTAATTTCGTAACCTATTTAGCTGGAGGTTTCATCCAAGG
>CAZWLZ010000232.1:0-6001 GCA_964634505.1 uncultured bacterium
AGGTTAGTTAGGACATTTCAATCCTTTAGGCAAGAGGTTTAAACCCCGTATTAATGTTCTAGTCATCTTGGCAACTGCTATATTTGATGCAAAAGGATCAGCTACATGGGATAATAGCAAATGGGTAATCCGTAATGGGGAAAATCAAATTATCTTAAATATCCCATTTTTTGCTATCTAATTAAAAAACATAGATTTTGCTCTTTTTAAACCTTCTAAAATAATATCAATAGCCAAACTTGCTTGAAGTATAGCAAATACCCAACCCACAATTAAAAGAGTAATAAATTTAACTTTTTGAATAATCTGTTTGGCAAAAGTCATTCCCAACCAATTAAAAATAATAATTACGAGTAAAAGACCAAAAATAGCGAATTGACGAGGTAGATTACCCACTGATTGCGTGGTAGTTACTAAAATGGCCACGATACCATAGGGAGTAATAATCGCAGGAATTGTCAAGGGATTGATAGTTAAAGAGGGTATATCTGCTTCAGTATGAGGAAGAGTATCTGCTGGTAAAGGTTTGGGAAGATTAAAATTATTGAGTATTTTTTAAGCAGACATTAATAATAAAAGGCCTCCTGAAATAAATAAAGCGGGGGTGGATACATCCCATTTTGCTAAAATTACTTTTCCTATAATTGCTACTCCAAAAATAATCATACTACAAAGAATAGTCACTTGTTTCGCTAATTTGACCCGAAAATCCTTGGTAGCATTAAAAGCTAATTTATTGAAAATTGGTATTACTTGAAGAGGCCCTAAGCTAAGGAAAAAGATAACAAAGATATAGGAAAGAGGATATACGCTAATAGTTTCTTCCATGATAATTGATCATTAATAGTTGTTTATAATGCTGTTTATTCACCTTTTTCTATCTATCCAATTTTTCGGACAATAGAGATTCTTGAGTTAATTTAGTTTGTTCTTTTTCTTGTTGTAATTCTGCTTCTAATTCTTTACTTAAGAAGTAGTTTAAAAAAGTCCGAATGACAGCAATTATCCCTAATTGAGTTAAACTTTGTATGGTTGGGGAGACTGTGGTGGCTAATATATCAGCACCTAATTGAAATTCTAGGGCGAGGGCTAACCACATTCCAAACTTTAGGCGAATTTTATTAAAAGATTGGAAATCATTACGTCTACGAATTAAATTAAACGCTAGTTGTAAGGTTTTGTAAAAACCGATAATGATACAAATTACTGAAAATGCTTCTAATCCAAATTTGGCGATCGCCACTAATAAACTTAAACTTTCTTCTAAGCTGTGTAAAAATTCCATATTTTATCCCTTCAGTAATATTCCTAAAAAAGCAAATAACCCTACGGCAATTAAGGCGATCGCCACCACAAAACTAAGAGAAATACGGTGAGTATAAGTAAATCTTCCTCTCTCAATCATTCGTAAATCTTGACGATGACTTAAAGCTGCTGCTAACAATGCCAAAGTACCAATAATAATAAAAGATAAACCTAAAATGCGAGACAAACGCAAAGGATCAATATTGCGATCAAAACCCTTATGAATAGCCGACACAATACGATCAATGCCAAAGCCAAAACTAATTAAAGAAAGGCTAGTACGAATCCAAGCCATTAAAGTACGTTCGGCCGCCGCTCGATTACGCTCTTTCGCTAATTCATTCGTCATGCTATAAGGTTCTTCAGATGGTAAATTCATAATTTTTTTATTTAATCATTACTATAATAATTCGGCATTATTTTAAGTTATATCAACAATCTTGATCAACTAAAGAAATAAAATACCAGTTATAACTCAATTCTCCCTTTTTAAGGCAGGGCTGTTTCATTCTAAAGAAAAAGCGATAATTATAGGGAGAATGGGTGATAGGGAGATAGGGTAATGATGACGACAAGTTTTTTAGGATTAGAATGTCCGAACTAACCTATCCGTTGCTATACATGTTTTATCTTTCCTAAGCCCTAAATATCTAGTAAAAAAAGAAGATTAAAAAATTTTTTCTCAATCTACTTAATTTTCAAAATTTTTTGTAGTCTAATCAATTTGTTTTAAAAATGTATTGAAAATATTTTAAATATCATTTAAGATAGTATGCAATAGAAATTAGAAAACAAAAAGGATGAGAAAACGAACAAGATTAATAAGCAAAATTTTGATGAGTTTAGGATTAATAATCGTCGTTACATCTTGCTCAAAACCTGAAAATATTAATCAAACCAATACTCCTGTTACAGAAAATCAAGCTAAAAAAGAGATAAAATTAACCTTAGTTTCTTATGCCGTAACTCAAAGTGCTTACGAAAAAATAATCCCTAAATTTGTAGAGCAATGGCAGCAAAAAACAGGCCAATTAGTGACATTTGATCAAAGTTATGGCGGCTCAGGTTCGCAAACTAGAGCGGTAATTGATGGATTGGAAGCCGATATAGTAGCATTAGCATTAGCATCTGACGTAGAAAAAATTGCTAAAGCTGGTTTAATTCAAGAAGGATGGGAAAAAGAAGCTCCCCATAATAGTATCGTTACCAAATCGGTAATCGCTTTTGTAACTAGAGAAAATGGGAAAAAAGTTACCAATTGGCAAGATTTAAGTAACCCCGATATAAAAGTAATTACTGCTAATCCCAAAACTTCAGGCGGTGCAAGATGGAATTTTTTAGGTTTATGGGGGGCAATTACTCAAGCTGGAGGAGATGAAGCTAAGGCGGAGGAATACGTTACTAAAGTATTTCAAAATGCTCCTATTTTACCTAAAGATGCTAGGGAGGCAACAGACGTATTTTATAAGCAAGGGCAAGGAGATGTACTTCTAAATTATGAAAATGAAGTGCTTTTAGCCAAACTTAAAGGAGAAAATCAACCTTACACAATCCCTACTGATTTTAATGTTTCCATTGATGCACCAGTAACGGTAGTTGATAGCAATGTGGATAAAAAAGGCACAAAAGAAGTCGCTGAGGCTTTTGTACAATATTTATTTACACCAGAAGCCCAGAAAGAATTTGCTCAAGTTGGCTTTCGCCCAGTTGATGAAAAAATTGCCCAAGAATTTAGTCAACAATATCCTCAAGTTAAAAATTTAGCTACTGTTGAAACTTTTGGTGGTTGGGAAAAAGTACAAAGTCAGTTTTTTGATGATGGAGGTATTTTCGATCGCCTTTTTACCAAAATTAATAAAAAATAAAATTTAATTATTAATTGAATTATCACTTTAAATATGAATAATCAACAAATAAAATCCATTAAAGTTTCTCTTCGTATTCCCTCAGAATATAATGATCAACCAATTATTTTTAAATTAGCAAATCAATACAATTTAGAAGTAAATATTATTTCTGCACTTCTAGGAGAATTAGCCGAAGAAGATGGCTGGTTTACTTTGTCATTAAAAGGAGAAAAAGACTCTATTAAACAAGGTTTACAGTATTTAACAGACTCAAAAATAGAAATTTGGAATTATCAAAATAAAGATCAAAAAGTCATTAAAGATTGGGAATTTGAGGGGTGGATTCTCAATGATTAATTATTTATTTTTTTTTCTTATTCCCCCTTAAAAAGGGGGTTAGGGGAATAAAATTGCCCTTGATTAAAGGAATTAGGGGATCGAATTTTTCTCATTCTTAATGGGTTTAGAATTATCAAATTTTCCTCATTCTTAAAGGGAAGGCGTTAAAGAGATTAAATTATCTTAAGTATCCCTTTGTTTAGAAACTTCAATTAATAAAACAAATGACTAATATTTTTTATGAACCTCCTATTGTGGTAAAAACAGATTTAATCTCTAAAATTTTTTCAAAAATATCAATTCCTTGGATGGTTACTTTAAGTTATTTAACCATCATTTTACTAATTCCCATGACGGCTTTAATTCTTAAATCATCTACTTTAGGAATAAGTAGATTTTGGGAAGTCGCCACTTCTGATGTCGCTATTTCTGCTTACCAAGTAACCTTTATTACGGCTATTTTGGCAGGATTAATTAATGGTTTAATGGGAACTTTATTGGCCTGGGTTTTAGTGCGTTATCAATTCCCCGGCCGAAAAATATTTGATGCTGCTATTGATATTCCTTTTGCTTTACCTACTGCTGTAGCTGGTTTAGTTTTGGCTACGGTTTATAGTGAAAGCGGTTGGATTGGTCGATTTTTTACTCCTTTTGGTATTAAAATTGCCTTCTCTCAATTAGGGGTATTTGTAGCGATGTTATTTATTTCTTTGCCTTTTGTAGTTAGAACATTACAACCAGTATTACAAGAAATGGAGAAGGAAATTGAAGAGGCAGCTTGGGCTTTGGGTGCTAATGATTGGCAAACTTTTCGTTTAGTAATTTTGCCTCCTTTAATTCCGCCAATTTTAACAGGCATTGCTTTAGGTTTTTCTCGAGCAGTAGGTGAATATGGCTCGGTGGTAGTTATAGCCTCAAATATTCCTTTTCAAGATTTAATTGCACCTGTTTTAGTATTTCAACGTTTAGAAGAATATGACTATGTAGGGGCGACAGTTATTGGAGCAGTATTACTGTTAATTTCATTAATACTTTTATTATTGATTAATTTCTTACAACAATGGGGAAGTAGTTATGCAGAAAATTAAGTCAGTGGAAACTTGGTTAATTATTATTGCTTTGTTATATTTAGGTTCAATTTTAATTATTCCTGCTATATCAGTATTTTATGAGGCTTTTCATTTAGGTTTACAACCATTTTGGGAGGCTTTACAACAAAGAGAATTTGGAGAAGCGGTCAAACTAACGGTAATTATTACTCTGGTAACTGTGCCTCTTAATACTATTTTTGGGCTTTGTGCCGCTTGGGTTATAGCTCGTCATAATTTCAAAGGAAAAGCCTTTTTAATGAGTTTAATTGATTTGCCTTTTTCTATTTCTCCTGTGGTAGCTGGTTTAATGATTGTCTTACTATACGGACGAAATGGCTGGTTTGGCGGTTTATTAGAATCTTGGGATATAAAAATAGTTTTTGCTTTACCAGGTATGATTATGGCTACGATTTTTGTTACTTTTCCTTTTGTTGCCAGAGAGGTTATTCCCGTATTAGAAGAAATAGGCACTGAGCAAGAAGAGGCTGCCCGTACTTTAGGGGCGAGTGATTGGCAAATTTTTTGGCGTGTTACTTTACCAAGTATTCGCTGGGGTTTGTTATATGGGGTATTACTGACTAATGCTCGAGCTATGGGCGAATTTGGGGCTGTTTCGGTAGTTTCTGGTAGTATTATCGGAAAAACGGCTACATTACCTATTTTCGTGGAATTAGCCTATAAAAACTATCAAACAGAAGCGGCTTTTAGTGCGGCGGTAGTTTTAGGTTTACTTGCGGTTTTAACTTTGATTTTTAAAGAAATTTTAGAAAGAAAAACCAAAATTACATAAAACATCACAGGCTTGAAGTCTGTTGCACATTTAATTAACAAATATTTTAAAACTAAAAATTAAAAATTAAAAATAATGAGTATTCTTATTAACAATGTTTCCAAAAAATTCGGTACTTTCCAAGCATTAAATCAAATTAATTTAGAAGTAAAACCTAATACTTTAGTTGCTTTATTAGGTCCTTCTGGTTCAGGTAAATCAACACTTTTAAGGGCGATCGCCGGTTTAGAAAATCCTGATAGCGGTCAAATTTTGATCAATGGAAAAGATACCACAGGAGTTGATATTCGTAAGCGTAATATTGGTTTTGTGTTTCAACATTATGCTTTATTTAAACATTTAACGATTCGACAAAATATCGCTTTTGGTTTACAAATTCGTAAAATTCCTCCCAATCAAATCAAAGCAAAAGTTAATGAATTATTAGAGTTAATACAGTTAGAAGGTTTAGGTGATCGCCATCCGTCTCAATTATCTGGCGGCCAACGACAAAGAGTAGCTTTAGCCCGTGCATTAGCCGTACAACCCCAAGTCTTACTATTAGATGAACCTTTTGGCGCATTAGATGCTAAAGTACGCAAAGAATTAAGGGCATGGTTAAGACGTTTACATGATGAAGTTCATATTAC